>DAOWNP010000177.1 GCA_030642545.1 Desulfobacteraceae bacterium
AGATTCAAGCCATCTTTACCCGATCTAAAATCACAAAAACATCAAAAGAGCCAGCTATTCCATCTGTTTTTAAGTTTTCAGGTCGAACAAATCTAACTTTCAATCTATGTGCCTATTTGTGGAAGTTATTTCATCCACATTCCTTATATTATCTTTCATGGATATCTTTAATACATTAATTTTTCTTCTTCAATAAATAAAATTTACTCTCATTTTTTTGTTGTATCTGTCATACACACAATAAGGTAATAAAAAATTTATGAAAAAAATGAAAAAAATCATGCTTCTCGCCGGTCAGACTTTTGCAAGTAAACCAACCCCTCTGATTTTAACATCTGTTCTAAGTTCATGTATTGGTGTGACATTATATGACAAAAAAGCTAAAATCGGAGGAATGATACATCTTCTTCTTGCAAAACCATACATAGAAACAGAAACAGAACCTGCAAAATATGCTTCCACAGGGCTTCCGAATCTACTTAAAACAATGTATGAAAAAGGAGCATCTTCTGAAAACATTAAAGCTAATATAGCAGGAGGAGCACTGACAGGAACAATTAAAGAGCATGATATGGCCTTTGATGTAGGAAGCCATACACTTGATGCTGTATATGAAATTTTAAAAAATGAGAATATAGATATAGAGACGGCTGAAACAGGAGGAACACTTTTATATAAAATAAGCTTAGATCTCTTATCAGGTGAAACTGCAATCAACCCTGCACATTATGATAAAAAAAATCAGAATCAGGTCAATTTCAAACAAGACAAATTACACATAAAAAACAGTCTAAACAATATTAAACCAATTCCACAGATTGTTTTAAAAATATTTAGAATTATTAATGAAAATAACTATGACTTTGATGATATAACAAAAGAAGTAAAAAAGGATCAGGTTGTATCTGCAAAAGTGCTTCAATTATGTAACACATCATTTTTTTCCAATTCGAAAAAAATAGATTCTATCTCCCATGCGTTACTTATTTTAGGAGAAGATACCTTAGTAAAATCAATAATTCTCACATATATCAAAGTTTTTTACAATCAATCAATAAAGTGTTATTCACTGAGTAAAGGAGGTCTTTACCATCACACATTAGGCACAGCAATCATTGCAGAAAAAATAGCAGAAATGACAAATGAAAATCCATTTTCAGCTTACGCTGCAGGCCTTTTGCATGACATCGGCATGTTAGTTTTAGACCAAAGCCTTCCTGATGGTTTTAATATACTCTACAATGATATTAATAAAGATAATCAGGGATTATTAAAAATTGAAACCAATCTGTTTGGTTTAAATCATTGTACAGCAGGATACATGCTTGCCAGGAAATGGGACCTTCCGGATACTATCTGTGATGTTATCTTAAACCATCATAATCCAGAAAAAACATGGCTTCCAACCAAGCTCACCTATATTGTAAACATTGCAGATATTATAATGTCACAATTTTATGCTGGAATGAATCTTGATTATTTATACACTAACAGGTTAAAATCCAACTTAATATTGTTAGGTCTTCAAAATTTAAGTTTTGAAGAATTGGTAGATACTGTAACTTTAAATATTTCCAAAGAATTATTGTAAGGGTCATGGAAACACAAGTACATATTAAAAAAAGACAGTAATAACAAACAAAACTCATATAAAAAACTGATAAAATAGATGAAAGAAAACATAATTCTAACCGGACAAGCTTATGTAAGTAATTCAACTCCCCTGATTTTAACATCAATTTTAGGCTCATGTATTGGTGTAACTTTATATGACAAAAAAGCTAAAATAGGAGGAATGATAAATGTTCTTCTTGCCAAACCATATACAGACACCGACACAGACACAGAACCTGAAAAGTATGTTTCCACAGGGTTTCCTTACATACTTAAAGCCATGTATGAAAAAGGAGCTTCTTCTGAAAATATTAAAGCTAATATAGCAGGAGGAGCACTAACAGGAACAATTAAAGAGTATAATATGACCTTTGATACAGGAGGCCGTACACTTGACGCTGTATATGAAATTTTAAAAAATGAAAAGATAGATATAGAAAAGGCTGAAACAGGAGGAACACTTTTATATAAAATAAGCTTAGACCTCTTATCTGGTGAAACTACAATCAGCCCTGCATATTATGATAAAAAAAATCAAATTACAGATAATTTCAAACAAGATAAATTACACATAAAAAATAGTTTAAAAAACAATTTAAATAACATTAAACCAATTCCCCAGATTGTTTTAAAAATATTTAGAATTATTAATGAAAACAACTATGATTTTGATGATATAACAAAAGAGGTAAAAAAAGATCAGGTTATATCTGCAAAAGTTCTTCAGTTATGCAATACTGCATTTTTTTCCCGTTCGAAAAAAATAGACTCTATATCCCATGCCTTACTCATTTTAGGCGAAGACACCTTAGTAAAATCAATAATTCTCACATATATCAAAGACTTTTATAATCAATCAATAAAGTGTTATTCACTAAGTAAAGGCGGTCTTTACCGTCACGCATTAGGCACAGCAATCATTGCAGAAAAAATAGCAGAAATAGCAGGCGAAAATAAATTTTCAGCATACTCTGCAGGACTTATGCATGATATTGGCATGTTAGTTTTAGATCAAAGCCTTCCTGATGATTTTAACATGTTCTACAACAATATTAATAAAGAAGATCAGGGATTATTAAAAATTGAAAATAAACTGTTTGGACTGAATCATTGCACAGCAGGACACATGCTTGCCAGAAAATGGAATCTGCCGGATACTATCTGTGATGCTATCTTAAACCATCATAATCCCCAAAAAACATGCCTTTCAACTAATCTAACCTATATCATAAATATTGCAGATATTATAATGTCACAAGTTTATGCAGGTATGAATCTTGAGTATTTACACACTTTTAGATTAGAATCCAAATTAAAATTGTTAGGTCTTCAAGATTTGAGTTTTGAGGAATTTGTAGATACTGTAACTTTAAATATTTCCAAAGAATTATTGTAAAATCAGCAAAAAGAAGGTAAATTTAAAAAAATATGGAAAATGAATCTTTAAAAAAAGAACTTTTAAAATCTCTACCTGGTGTTGATCATATTTTTACACAGATCCAAAAAAACATGATCAGTAATAACATACCAAGAACAGTTATAATTGACTCAATACGAACATGTATTGAAAAAATAAGACTGTCTATACTTAAAAACCATAATACATTATCTTCAAAAGATTTAGATGACAGCACTATTATCTATAAAGTTAATACTCTTATTGCAAAAACGTTGGCTCTAAATTTAAAAAAAACTATAAATGCAACAGGAGTAATCCTTCATACCAATTTAGGAAGATCAGTTCTTCCTGAGGAAGTTTTAAAAAATATTACTGCTGTATCTTCGGGATATTCAAATCTTGAATTAAATCTTTCAACAGGAAAACGGGGCTTAAGATACAGTTGTGTTGACGATATTTTGTGTAAACTATCTGGTGCTGAAGCAGCAATGGTTGTAAACAATAACGCGGCAGCTGTTCTGCTGTGCCTTGAAACCATAGCAAAAGACAAACAGGTAATAGTATCAAGGGGAGAGATGGTTGAAATAGGAGGCTCTTTCAGGATACCTGATGTTATGGTAAAAAGCGGATGTATATTAAAAGAGATAGGAACAACAAACAGAACCCATGTAAAAGATTATGAAAATGCCATAACAGATAACACAGGTTTACTGTTAAAAGTTCATACAAGCAACTACAGCATTGTAGGATTTTCTTTAAGCGTAAGCCTTAATGAGCTACACAGTATTGGCCTGAAACATAAAATCCCTGTAATGGAAGATCTCGGCAGCGGAACATTTATTGATTTTTCAAAATATGGGCTCACAAAAGAACCGACTATTTCAGAATCAATCGCAGCAGGAGCTGATATAGTGACATTTAGTGGAGATAAACTTTTAGGCGGACCACAGGCAGGAATAATTATAGGTAAAAAAAAGATAATTGATAAAATTAAAGAAAATCCACTTACAAGAGCATTAAGAATAGACAAAATAACTCTATCTGCCCTTGAAGCAACTTTAAATCTTTACAGAGATGAAAAAAAAGCTATAAGAAGCATTCCCACTCTAAAAATGCTTTTATCACCTTTTTCTGAGATCGAAAAAAAAGCTGAAATGTTAAACAACCTTATATCAAATATCAAGAGTACAAAACTCTCTGCAACATTACTTGCAAAAAACTCAAAAGCAGGTGGTGGATCCATGCCTCTTCTTAAGCTTCAAAGCAAATGTATAGGCTTAAAATCAGACACGCTCTCTACTCGTAAAATTGAAAAGTTTATGAGAGCAAACAACCCGCCTGTTATAGGCAGGATAGAAGACAACCTGTTTATAATTGATTTAAGAACAGTCAAGGAAAAAGAAATTCCAATTATTGCAAAAGCAGTAAAACAAATTACAGAAAGGATATAGCAATGTCAAATTTCCGGCTAAATTCGATTTCATACTCTCAAACTTTATCTAAAAAATCTGAAAAAACGGGCATGATTCAACTATATTTATAAAAAAAATAAAAAAATACCCTTGACTTTCAGACCACTTCATTTATAGCTTCAAGTATTCCATTACTAAAAAAATATTAGTAAAGTTTCAACACAACATTATTTAAACATTAAAATATATGGAGAAACAATATGGATACTACCTCCCTGCCAAAATTTACAATAACAAGCTCAGCTTTTGACGAAGGAGCTATGATTCCACAAAAATATTCATTAAACGGTGAAAATATTTCACCGGAGATTACATGGCACGGTGCTCCAAAAGAGACTAAATCTTTTGTTATTATTATGGAAGATCCTGACATACCAATGCCCAAATTCCTTATATCTGCATGGACTCACTGGATTGTGTACGATATTCCAGCAGAAACAACATCTATACCTGCAGCTCTTCCTGTTAAAGCAACTCTTGAAAGTGGAATAAAACAGGGAAAAACATCATTTATGAAAACAGGTTACAATGGACCTAAACCTCCATTTGGAACTCATCGTTACTTTTTTAATATTTACGCTATAGACAAAACCATAAATTTAATCCCTGAAAAAACCAATAAGAAAAAAATAATAAATGCTATGCAAGGGAGTATTTTAGCCACAGGAAAGCTTATGGGACAATATAAAAAATAGAAATTAAGGAATGTGAGCAATCCTAAAAAGTTATGAAGATAAAACTCATTCTGTAAAGTTAAACAAGTATAAAGACCCACGTTCCCACACTAAGGAACGTGGGAACATATACTAAATACCTAAGCAAAAATAAACATAATTTTCCGCAATATAAGTCATTGATATTTATTAAAAAGTTAGTTTAGAAATATTGGATTAATTATGCTTAGGTACTTAT
>DAOWNP010000023.1 GCA_030642545.1 Desulfobacteraceae bacterium
ATTCAAGAAATTTATTCAAAAATAGCGGAAAAAATAATTAAACTTTTCGTATTTTGTCTATTTTGTTTATTTTGTTTCATGCAACTTCCTAACCGGATACTACTGATTTTAATTAGAAAAATGGATGAAATAACTTCTATAAATAGGCACATGTAAATTAGAAAAGTTATTTTGCCCATGTATCTTATAGTACATGAAATTGGGAAGGTTGTTTTACCCTTGTTCTAATTTAATATAACTGAATATTTTTAGCATTGTTAAAATTCGGATAACTCGTAAGATTAGAAGATAAGGGCTTTGAAACTGTTCCTGATACTGGTAAAACTACTTGCCTGTCAGGAGGAAGAGGTGGCTTACTGGTTAAAACAAGCAGCGTATCCTTAGCATACTTATGTTTTAATATATCATAATAAATTGTTATTTGTTTAACATACCTCAAGGGCTCTGCCCCTCTGCAAAAGCCGTATACAGAATCATTATAATATTTTTTCTGATTTAGCAGAGGAAGCATTTTTGTAAGAGAAAACCATTTATTAGGATCTTTCCCCATTTTCTTTGCCAGCATTCTTGCATCATAGATATGTCCCTGCCCAATATTATAAGCAGCAAGAGCCGTATAAAGCCTGTCTATGCCTTTATATTTATCATAAAGCTTATACAGACGCCGTAAATATTTAACTCCTGCATTAATATTTTGAACCGGATCATAAATTTTATTTACCCCAAGACTTTTTGCAGTTCCTTTTGTCAATTGCATCAGGCCATAAGCTTTTGAAGAACTTTTGGCATATTTTTTAAAATGTGATTCCTGATATATCTGAGCTGTTATCAGCCTCCAGTCAAAACCTTTTTTCCCAGCTGCCTCTTTTATTATCTTTTCATATTTCGGTAGTCTTGTTTTAAGTCTTCTATGAAATATTGCAATATCCACATAATCAAAACTGTCAACATCTGCAAAATACTGATTGTAAATCCTGTTAAACTTGCCATTTTGTTTTATTTTAACAAAAAAAGAGTCAATTTTTTCAGCTAAATCATTTTCTCCTCTATTTACTGCCCATGCCATATGTATTTTATTACTAACAGGAATAGAGATAACAGATTGAGGATAATATCTCCTGTTAAGAATGGCAATATTACTATTTGCTACTGTAACATCAAGATCTCCTTCAGATACTCTTTTAATAAGAGCTGAAGTTTGTATATTATTTAATATTTTTATTTTAAAATCAGCATCTTTATATAAAAAAGATAAAAGATTTTCTTCATACAGCAATTCTGCTCCTGCGAGAATTGTTTTTCCATCAAGATACTGAATATTTCTGATTTTAGGCATGCTTCGATTACTTATAAGATTATACTGAGTATTCATATAGCTTTTACAAAAACGAACTCTTTTTTGCCTGTTTTGCGTTTTTGTCATTCCTGCCGCAATAATATCACCATTACCTGCTATTAAAGCAGGAATCATCTCTTCATAATCTTTCACCACTTTAACCTCAAGCCGCAGCCCGATCGCATCTGAAAAAGCCTTTGCCAGGTCATACTCAAACCCCATGGGCATACCTTTGTAGATATAATAACCATGTATATTATTCAGAGTTATTATAGAGAGTTTTTCCTTTTTTTTTATTTTTTCAATAGAAACTGTTTCTAATTTTGTATCTGTTTTTGAATTTAAAAAAAAATTAAAAATTAAGATAGGAATAAAAGAAATTATTATTAATAAAACAATATGCTTTTTCATAAGGTCATATCCTTTTTTTAAAAAGCTCCAAGTTGACAGGGTTTAATCTTAATTTTCAACCTTTCACATAAAGAAGCTGTATCTATTTTAGATATTTCTAACAAAGATGCAATTTCCCAAATATTTTTACAGGATATACAGTTCTCTTTTTGTTTTTTTTCAATTAAAATCATAATATCAGAATTTATATCATTAGCTGGTTTTAAAATTTTTTTATCAGGTTTATAGCCAAACAGACCTAACTGACATTTTGTAAGCCTGATATCTAATTTATCAACCATATATCCTACAACATCTGGTATAACCTTAACATCCAAAACTATTTCAAATGCGTTTACACATGAAATATAACCATTTTTTGATTTTAAAATAATTAATTCATCTAAACTGTTTTTCAACTCTTTTGAAAGATTTTTTGTCTGATCTCTGTTTTTGTGATTTTTCATAATAAGATTGTATTATATACCCGATTAAATTTTATATTAATGAATGGGAACAAAATAACAAAGAAAACCAGCGTAGGATTTTTGTTTATCTTCGAGACAAGTTTAATTTCTGAAGTTATAAAGTTTCCGTTCTTAACTCAAATAAAAACTTGTATAATTATATTTTAGTTTACTTTAAAAAACAAACAATAAAAACTGACTCATTAAACAGCTATAAATACAGATTAAAATTCATTTATTATTTTACAATATGTAAAAAATACTGACACAGCAGCATCCTGCTTTTAGGCTTAAGCTTATTACATTATGTTGATATATTGTGATGTTTAAGCTTGGTCTAAGTTCAGCTATCAAAATAAATATGCTAAACTCTATCAAGAATAAATCCAATTAAAACAAGATGTTATATCTATTGAAAGTAAAACAATACCTTAATAATGGATAAAGTAAGAACCTGTCTCTGATATTTTATCTGCTTAATGCTTTTTCTCACTCAATTGACCTTTGGCATAAAGGTTGCTTTTTTTATGTACTATGTGATCCCTGTTAATTCAGTTTGATTTCCCTGGTTCACGCGCAAAATATTTTTCATTAATAAGTGCGGCAATTATTAAATCAGGAAAATAACATGACAAAAATAAATATAATGCTGGTGGATGATGAAAAAAGATTTCTTACCACCACCAAAAAGCTTCTGGAAAAAAAGGGCTATAAAGTTGAAACCGCATCAAGCGGTATAGAAGCACTTGAAAAACTAAAAAAAATTAATATTCAAGTTGTTATTTTAGATGTAAAAATGCCTGAATTAGACGGAATATCAACCTTGAAAAGAATTAAGCGTGATTTTCCCTTGATTGAGGTCATTATGCTTACGGGACACGCTACTGTTGAATCTGCAGTTGAAGGGGTAAAATTAGGTGCTGCAAACTATTTAATGAAACCTGCTGATATTAATGATATTACCGAAAAAATAAAGGAGGCCTTTGAAAAAAGACAAACTATTAAAACACAAACCGACAAAAGAAAAGAGTTTTTTAAAAAGCTTAAATTAAGGCTCTGTGTGGGGCTTATGGCTGCTTTTATGCTTCCATATGCCGCATTTTTTGCTTACTTTCAATACCAGTTCACCTCCACTTTGAAAAACACAGGAAGGCTTAACTTAGAAGCACTTTCAAAGAGCCAGAAAAATACAATTGACCTTTTTCTGCAGGAACGGGTTGTTAATATTTTCAGCCTCTTTCATGGCACTGATTTCAGTCTTATTCCTTCTCAGCAAAAAATGCAAAATTACCTTCAGCACTTAAGACAGGGCAGTGATGCATTTATTGATGTAGGTTTTCTTAATGAAAAAGGGATTCAGACAGGCTATGCCGGTTCTTTTCCTTTTCTTCAGGGAAAAGACTATGGCAATGAAAACTGGTTTAAAACTCTACTAAATCAAGAAAGAGATTATTATATAAGTGATATTTACCTGGGGTTTAGAAAAAAACCCCATTTTACAATAGCAGTCAGGCAAAAAATTAACGAAAAATTTTATCTCATGAGGTCAACACTTGATCCAGATAAGTTTTATATGTTTTTAAGAGCTATCAGTAAAGGCAAGGCTGTTGAGTCCTCTTTAATCAATAAAAACGGTTTGTACCAGATCGTTGATCCTGACAAAGGTGAACTGCTTAGCAAATGTATCTATATTCCGCCAGACACAAATGAATCCGGTGTAAAGGAAATTATGATAAATGGAAATCCAATACTCATAGGATTTGCATGGCTAAAAGAAACCCCCTGGGCATTGCTTGTAAGTCAACCCTTAAAAATAGCTCATGCTGGAATGTATAAAGACAGACGTATTATGAGCATTATTCTTGGGGTTATTTTTTTTCTTATTGCTGCAGGAATATGGTTTGCTACAAGCAAGCAGTTAGCTTACGCTCAGGCTCTTGCTGAAAAAAAGGATCAACTCAGATATCAGCTTTTTCATGCCTCGAAGCTTGCTTCTGTGGGCGAGCTGGCAACTGGTGTTGCCCATGAAATAAATAATCCCCTTGCCATAATTATTGCAACAACAGGTGTTATCAGGGATTTATTAAATCCTGAATTTAAGCTTAACCCAAGTCCGAAAAATATACTTAAAGAAATTGATACAGTTGATTCAGCAGTATTAAGAGCAAAAACCATTACAAGACAATTACTTAATTTTGGACGTAAAAATGACCCTCAACTTACTCCATGTAATATTAATCAAATTCTTAATGAAGTGACAAACGGACTTAAAGAGCGTGAGCTTAAAGTTAAAGATATTGAAATTATACGCAATTATGACCCAGGGCTGCCTGAGATTCTTATGGATAAGGATCAGATAAGACAAATTTTTTTGAATCTTATAAATAATGCCGGTGATTCTATCTCAGGACCTGGAACAATTACAATTTCCACTGGTAGAACCGATGAATATGTACAGATAACAGTTAAAGATACCGGCAGTGGTATGTCTACAGAACAAATTAGTGAAATATTTAACCCTTTTTATACCACAAAGGAAGTTGGCAAAGGAACAGGACTTGGCTTAAGTGTATCATTAAATATTGTAGAGTCACTTGATGGAACTATTGATGTACAATCTCTACAAGGTTCAGGAAGCTCTTTTATTGTATCACTGCCGATACACAGATCAGAATAAAAGGACTGGGAACAAAAAGGTAAGTTTACTTTTTGAAGTTATAAAGTTTCCGTTCCTGAGATTAACAGAAAATTTATTTGTTCTTGTGATCCACCGGCTGGATTTATAATTAAAACAGATTTATTTTAACAAAAAAGGAAATATTATGGGAGATCAGAAAACAGTTAATGGAGAAAAAAAACTGAGAGTATTGCTGATTGATGATGAAGATAGATTTCGTGAAAACCTGGGTCGTCAGCTTGCTCTCAGAGGTTTTGATGTCATGGACGTAAGCAATGGAGAGGATGCTATTAAAGTTGTGCGTCATGAAAATCCGGAAGTTGTAGTTTTAGACCAGAAAATGCCTGGAATGGATGGGATCCAGACTTTGAAAGATTTAAAAAAAATCAGGCCGGAAGTTCAGGTAATTATGCATACAGGTCACGGTAGCATTGAATCTGCACGGCTTACTGGGAAACACGATGTTTTCTCATATCTGGAAAAGCCCTGTCCCCTTGATGACTTAATAAAAACGATCAGGGCAGCAGCTGAAGAACGGGTATATGCTATGGCCAGGCATGAAATTCCAGATGTCCAAAAAACAAGCCTGAAAAACTGGCTTATGGGTGTGCAAAATGCCAGGCCCGGAGTAATTATGCTTGGAATAATTCTTTTTGCATTAATTATTTTTATGCCTGCACCCAAGCAGCTTGAAACTTTTTTAAGTGCAAAAAAAACCGGTGTAATAGGAGAAGGTATTTCAGGATATGCTGAATACCAAAAAATGACAAAAGGTCAGACAATAATAGAGTATTACGGTAAAAAAGCCGGGCTTTATAAAAAAACGGAAACACCTGATGGAAAAACAATAAAAACGGCTCCAGATCTAAACACGGTAACATTCAAGGCTAAAGTAATGATTGGCGTACTTGTTGTTGCCGCACTTTTCTGGGCAACTGGAGCTATTCCCATAGGGATTACTGCTCTTCTTGTTGGTGTTCTCATGTATTTTTTCGGAGTTTTTCAGCCCAGTAATGTGGCAAAGGCTTATGCAAAAGATTCTGTAATCTTTATTTTTGGCGTACTTTCTCTGGCTGCAGCTATAAGCAAAACAGGTCTTGACAAAAGGATCGGAATTCTGCTTCTCGGTACCAGTACATCATTGCGCAAATTCGCACTTATATTCGCTCCTCTTCTCTCCGTAACAGCTGCTTTTCTTTCCGAACATGCACTTGTGGCTTTTATAGCACCTATTTTAATGCTGGTATATATTGGAGCAATTAAAACAGCTGGAATAAAAAAAGACAAGGCACTGGTTGTATTTTTTCTTTTAATGCTGACATATTGTGCGAATATAGGAGGACCCGGATCTCCTGCCGCAGGGGGACGAAATGCGGTTATGCTTGGTATTTTTTCCGATTATGGTGTAGATATTACCTTTGGAGAATGGGTGTCAATGGGGCTTCCTTTTGTACCGGTAATGTCTTTGACTATTGCAATATACTTTCTTGTTGTTTTCCGGAAAAAAATTCTGGTTAAATCATTAGACGTTGCTGCCGAAGTAAGACGTGAATCTGCAAAAATCGGAAAAATGACCCCTGATGAATTTAAGGCAGCAGGAGTTTTAATACTTGTAATTGTGTTGTGGGTAACTATGTCAAGCAAGGTTGGAATGGGGGGGCCTGTTATTCTATGTCTTGTTCTTTTGAATGTTTTGGGAATTTTGCGTTGGAAAGATATAAACAGTATTAACTGGGATGTTGTGGCTCTTTATGCCGCTGCAAGTGCTATGGGATACGGATTAGCAGCAACAGGAGCTGCACTCTGGCTTGCAAATAGTTTTATATCTGTTTTG
Organism: Desulfobacteraceae bacterium; assembly: GCA_030642545.1. Lineage (GTDB taxonomy): Bacteria > Desulfobacterota > Desulfobacteria > Desulfobacterales > DAOWNP01 > DAOWNP01. Next base: position 6,705 of record DAOWNP010000023.1, read on the forward strand.
CCTGAAGTTTTAAAAAGCGGAACAGGGCTTTGTGTATCTACCAGTTGTATTACAGGGATTCTTACCAATTTCATGAGCGACGGAGCAACTGTTGCAGCAGTAGGCCCTATAACCGTGCCCATGGCAACCCTTTCAGGCACATCACCCCTTATAGTGGGGCTTTCAACGGCCTTTGCTTCTTCTTTTGCTCATATGCTGATAATAGGCACACCCAATAATGCAATTGTTTATAGCCTTGCAAAGGATCCTGAAACCGGTGAGCAGCTTGTTACAATGAAAGATTTTATGATTCATGGTTCAGCAGTTTTTTTGTTAAGCCTTCTGGTGTTGTGGGTCTGGGTATTTTTCGGATATTGGAAATGGCTTTCAATAACAGGATTGTAAGAGATAAATATTTATGATAATTTTTGCTCAATTTTAATACCGGTAATTTGTAAGTGTAAATTCCGGCTTAGGAGTATACTAATATGAAAAAAGAAAAAATAAATCTTTTAATAGTAGATGATGAGGAAGAATTTCTTAATTCTATCACGAGAAGCCTGGAGTTAAGGGATTTTAATGTTGTTGCAGTTAACAGGGGTGAAAAAGCAATTGAGGCTGCCAAAAACAGTTCTTTTGATATAGCCCTTGTAGATCTTAAAATGCCTGGAATATCCGGCGAAGAAACTCTTAAATTGCTGAAAGAACAACATAAATGGATGGAAGTTGTGATACTTACAGGTCATGGAGCAGTAAATTCAGCAGTTGAATGTACTAAAAGTGGTGCCTATTCATATCTTCAGAAGCCTTGTGAACTTAATCAGCTTCTTGAAGCACTCAAGGATGCCTATAAAAAGAAAGTGATGAACAGGAAAAAAATTGAAGAAAAAAAGATAAATAAATTACTCAATATTTCCATATCCAACAGTCCCAGAGAGATTTTACGCAAACTCAGGGAGCTGGATCAAGGGGATTGATAAACTCATTTGTATTTTTTTCCACAATACAGGTTATCTGGGTTAGAGATTGTTGAGCAACAGGCTGTGTTTATTGCTCAACAATCTCTAAAATTCAACTGTGCCTTTCCAACTTATATTTAGCACTATATGAAACAGATTTCTTTAAGGATCAAAATCAATTTTTCAAATTCTCAAAATATAGATAAACTGGTATTTTGTAATAACTTGTCGATTGTCTGCGTATTATATACCAACTTCCCTCTAATTAAAAAACAAAAACTTTATAGATTCGGAAACTAAATTTATCTTTTTATTCATTTTCCATGTTGCTCAAACAGCTACATAGTGAGCTATGCACCTGTTCGAGCGCCTTGAAGATGAATAAAAAATTTATATTAATTTTGTCTCTATTTCTAATACTCTTTCAAAAAAATAGATTAAGCATCAATTATTTTTTTGAATAATCTATTTTTGTTGAATATAATATAAGTGTTTGCTAAATTTTTTGATAAGCAAATAAAATTATTAAAATTTTGGAGGAAGATGTCAACTTTTACAAATCGAAAAAAAACAAAACTTATAAAGCTTGGAAATGTACCTATTGGTGGTAATTCACAAATATCTGTACAATCCATGACCACTACTAAAACAGATAATATAGCAAAAACAGTAAATCAGATTAAACAACTCGAAAGTGCTGGCTGTGACATCATAAGGGTTGCAGTTCCTGATATGCAGTCAGCAGATGCAATTCCCAAAATAAAGGAAAAAATATCAATCCCTTTAATAGCAGATATACACTTTGACTTTCGTCTTGCCATAGCTTCTGCAAAATCAGGGGCTGATGGATTACGAATAAATCCGGGTAATATAGGAAGCAGCTCAAATATTAAAGCTGTCATAAATTGTGCCAAAAATTATAATATTCCAATAAGAATAGGTGTTAATGCAGGTTCTCTTGAAAAAAAATTTTTAAATAAATATAATGGTGCAACACCTGAAGCTATGGTTGAAAGTGCAATGTCACACATTAAGCTTTTAACAGCTCATGATTTTTATAACATTAAAGTTTCTATCAAAGCATCTGATGTTTTCCGAACAGTTCAGGCATACAGGTTACTTTCCAGCCAAACTGATTTTCCGCTTCATGTCGGTATTACAGAAGCTGGAGGACTTTATCCTGGAATAGTTAAATCATCATTAGGTATCGGGATGTTATTGTCTGAAGGCATAGGTGATACTATAAGGGTTTCTTTAACGAGAGATCCGGTTGAAGAGATACGGGTAGGATTTGAAATTTTAAGAGCATTGCAGCTCCGCACTCATGGACCTGAAATAATATCCTGTCCTACATGCGGCAGATGTGACATAAACCTGTTTGAAATAGCAGAAACAGTTGAAAAAGCAGTTTTATCAAAATCCATTCCTTTAAAAATTGCAATAATGGGTTGTATAGTAAATGGACCGGGTGAGGCAAAAGAAGCAGATATTGGAATAGCCGGAGGAAAAAATACAGGTATTTTATTTAAAAAAGGTAAAGTTGTAAAAAAAATCCCACAAAATAAATTAATAGATGTATTATTAGAAGAAATAAACAAACTTGAATATTATTATAAGGAAAAAAATAAGGAAAAAAATTAATGGGAAAAAAATATAAACCAGCTATCTCTCCTACAAGAGAAGAAGATTATTCTAAATGGTACCAGGAAGTTATAAAAGCCTCTGATCTTGCCGAACACTCATCAGTTAGAGGATGCATGGTAATAAAACCCTGGGGATACTCCATCTGGGAAAATATTATGGATATTTTAAACAAAATGTTTAAATCTACAGGAGTAAAAAATGCCTATTTCCCTCTTTTTATACCTTTAAGTTTTATGGAAAAAGAAGCAGAACATGTTGAAGGTTTTGCAAAAGAGTGTGCTGTTGTAACCCACCATAAATTAGAAAAGGGTAAAAATAATAACCTTGTTCCTGCAGGTCCTTTAACAGAACCCTTAATAATAAGACCAACTTCAGAAACTATAATAGGAGAATCCTTTTCGAAATGGATTAAAAGCTATCGAGATCTTCCTGTTTTAATTAATCAATGGGCAAATGTTGTAAGATGGGAAATGCGTACAAGAATATTTTTAAGAACCAGTGAATTTTTGTGGCAGGAAGGTCATACTGCTCATGAAACAAAAGAAGAGGCAAAAGAAAGAGCAAGAATGATGCTTGATATATATAAAAAATTTGCTGAAGAATACCTTGCCATACCTGTTTCTTCCGGTGTAAAATCAATTTCAGAAAAATTTCCAGGAGCAGTTGACACATTATGTATAGAAGCTATGATGCAAGACAAAAAAGCTTTACAAGCAGGAACATCACATTTTCTTGGACAAAATTTTGCAAAAAGTTCAAATATCCGTTTTACCACAAAAAAAGAGGTAGAGGAACTTGCGTGGACCACATCATGGGGAGTTTCAACAAGACTTATCGGTGGTCTTATAATGACACATGGCGATGATAACGGAATAATTTTACCTCCTAAAATAGCTCCGGCACATGTTGTATTGCTGCCTATTATAAGAAAATCAATTGATGCTGAAAAAATAATGAGCTACACAAATAAATTAGCTGGAAAATTAAGAGAAAAATTATATAATAATAATCCTGTTATTGTAGAAATAGATAAGAGAGATATTGGAGGTACAAAGGGTTGGGACTGGATAAAAAAAGGAATTCCATTAAGAGTTGAAATAGGTCAAAGAGATATGGATCAAAACTCTGTTTTTGTTGGAAGAAGAGATATGCTTCCAAATGAAAAAAAGTCTGTAAATAGAGACGAGTTTATTGCAAAAATATCTCAAATACTTGATGAAATACAAAATTCAATATTCAGCAAAGCAAATGATTTTAAAAATGAAAATACCATTAGCATAAATAAAACAAACATGTTCTATGATTTTTTTACTCCAAAAAATCACGAAAAACCAGAAATACATGGAGGCTTTGTTCTTTCACACTGGTGTGGATCAGAAAATTGTGAAAAAAAAATAAAAAAGGATCTCAGTGTTACCATACGATGTATTCCTTTTGAAAATAAATATGAAAAAGGAAATTGTATATGCTGTAATGCTGAAAGTACACAACGGGTAATTTTTGCTAAATCATACTAATATTTGAGAACAGAAATTTTAGAAATTAAATGATTAGAATTAATGATATTTTAGATAAAATAACAAGTTTTTATCCTAATGCAGATCTTGATATTGTGAAGCAGGCTTATGTTTACTCTGCAAAAGTTCATAAAGGTCAGGTTCGTCTTTCCGGAGAACCATACCTGAGCCACCCTTTGGAAGTTGCTGCAATTCTTGCTGATATGAAACTTGATTGTACATGTGTTGCAGCAGGTTTGCTTCATGATGTTATAGAAGATACCCATGCATCTTATGAAGAAATCCAGGAAATATTCGGAGACGATGTTGCTCATATTGTTTCAGGAGTGACAAAAATAAGTAAACTTGAATTTAACGATCAACTTAAAAGACAAGCTGAAAGCTTGCGGAAAATGGTTCTCGCTATGGCAGATGATATCCGGGTTATTTTAATCAAATTAGCTGACCGGGTTCACAATATGAATACTTTAAAATATCATAAAAAAGAAGAAAAGAGAAAACTGATATCACAGGAAACTTTGGATATTTACTCTCCAATAGCTGCAAGGCTCGGTATTTACTGGATAAAACATGAGCTTGAAAATCTTTCATTTCAGCATATTATTCCTGATGATTACAAAAATATAAGAGAGCTTGTAAGCAAAAAAAAAGATGTAAGAGATGAGTATATTAAAAAAGTCAAATCAATTATAAGAACATTGATACAAGATTCTGGAATAAACGGTATTGTATTGGGACGTTATAAGCAGTTTTATAGTATATATCAAAAAATGATATCACAGAATCTTGCATTTGAAGAAATATATGACCTTATTGCTTTTAGAATTATTCTTGATACCGTTCCCCAGTGTTATGAGGTTTTAGGATATATACATTCTACATGGCAGCCTGTAGCAAAAAGGTTTAAAGATTATATTGGAACTCCAAAACCGAATATGTATAAATCACTTCACACTACAGTAATCGGACCATTTGGCGAACGTATGGAAATTCAAATAAGAACCAAAGATATGGATAAAGTAGCCAAATCAGGTATTGCAGCTCACTGGAGTTATAAAGAAGGGAAAAGTACTGATAAAGATGCCAACAAAGCCTATGCTTTTATCCAAAATCTGGTAGAAAATCAAAAAAACCTGCAAGACCCTAATGAGTTTTTAGAAAATGTCAAATTAGATCTCTTCCCAGATGAAATATATGTTTTTACTCCTACAGGAGATATAAAAGCTCTTCCAAAAGGTGCAACCCCTGTTGATTTTGCTTATTCGATACACACAGAAGTAGGAGATTGCTGTCACAGGGCAAAAGTTGATCGAAGGATAGTAACTCTAAATCATAAACTTAAAACCGGAAATATTATTGAAATAAGCACAGTAAAAAATGGGCATCCAAATAAAGATTGGCTTAATTTTGTCAAAACAGTAAAAGCCCGTTCAAGAATCAGGCAATGGATAAAAACTCAGGACAGGGAAAGAAGTATTATCTTAGGCAGGGAAATGTGTATTAAATCATTTAAAAAAAAGCGCATGAATTATGTAACTCTTTCAAATACTGATAAAATGAAAGAAGCAGCGGTCTTTTTTAAATTTAAAAACATAGATGATTTAATTGCAAATATAGGTTACGGGAAAATTACCCCAAGCCAGATAGTCAACTGGTTTTTACCAAAAAACCAGCAAGACAAAGAAAAGTCAACATCTATAATAGATAAATTTATAAGCAAAGTTCGGAAAAAAAAAGAGGGAAGTGGCGATGGAATTCTTGTTAATGGCCTTGATAATTTATTAATAAGATTTGGAAAATGCTGTCAGCCAGTACCTGGAGACAAAATAATAGGTTACATTACAAATGGAAGCGGTATCAGCATTCATAGAACAAGTTGTAAAAACACTTTCAAAATGAGTTCAGAACGACATATTGATGTTCAATGGGATCTGCAAAGTCTTAATATAGAATATCCTGTAGAAATTAAAATCAGATCTTTTGATAAACTCGGACTTCTTGCAGAAATAGCATCAAACATAAGTACGTCAGAATCAAATATTTTAAGCTCCCGAACAGAGATTCAAAGTAAAGATCTGGTAAACAGTTATTTTACTTTATCTGTTAAAAGCAGAGAACATTTATCAAAAATAATTAAAAGCCTGAAAAAGATTAAATCAATTCAGAATATTACAAGAATAAATGAAGAACGTGGATGAAATAACTTCCACAAACAGGTACATAGATCGTGATTAGATTTGTTTTATCTGAAAACTCAAAAACAGAAAGGATAGCAAACACTTTTGATGTTTTTGTGATTTTAGATCGGGCAAAGATGTATGATTGCGGAAGAAAATTTTGTCCACGTTCCTTAATAATGAACATGGACAATGATGAATTTGAATTTAGATATCAAATTCATCATTTTCATATATTGTATTCAGGAAACAATGACCAAACAACAACGCTAAAATTTATTTAGCTTTTATAACCAGACCTGATTTTATACAACTTGTGCATGCTTTAATCTTTTTTATTCTTCCTTTATAAAGAGCATGTACTTTTTGAAGATTAGGATTAAACCTTCGCTTTGTAACATTATGTGCATGACTTACATTATTACCTGTCAAAGGTTTTTTTCCACATATATCACACATTTTAGACATAACAACCCTCCTTATTCTGATATTAATAACTATGAGTTATTACACCAATAAAATAAAAGTGTAAAGTATTTTTTCACAAATATTTTTTATAAAAAAACCACAAAAAAGAGATACTTTATTTCATTCACATTCCTTATTAACATGTTCATCACATAAAGCAATATAATCAAGTGCCTTTTGGTGAAATTTACCAGTATCAGGAAATTTAATAATTACAGCTTTAAAACGTTTTAAAGCTGCTTTGTAATGCTTTGATTTGTAATAAAACATTGCAATATAAAATTCATGTTCAGCAAGATCAGAATTTATTTTATGCATATATGATTTTGCTATTTTGGAATATTTGTCTTCAGGATATTTATGAAGAAGAGTATTAAAAGTAGTCAAAGCTTTTTCAGTACTTGTCATATCCCTGTCAATAGTACATATCTGCTCAAAATAACATAAACCTGTCTGAAAAATAACATATGGTATTGCTTCATTTTTTGGATGTAAATCCATAAATCCTGTATATTCTATAATAGCTTCCTGATATTCAGATAAATAATAATGGGAATCAGCAATTTTTAATTCTGCTGTTTTTATGTACTTACTAAACGGATACCAGTTTTTTAAATTTTCAAAGCATAAAATAGCTTCATGATAATTTCCTTTATTATATTCTGCTATACCTTCTTTAATAAGTAGATCAGAAGATCTTTCTTCTGCTTTATTCATCCATGAGCAACCAGTTGCAAATAAAATAAGCAGATAAAACAAAAAAACAATATATCTAATTCTCATAATAAATTTATTTCAGGCTTTTATATGAAAATGATGAATTATGAATGGTAAATTATGAATTAAGGAATTCTACTAATTTATAATTTACCAGTAAGCGTTATTTCATTTTCATGTTTTGTTGTGCCTGTCA
>DAOWNP010000274.1 GCA_030642545.1 Desulfobacteraceae bacterium
TAATGCTTATCTTTTTTGTCAAGTTGAATGTTGAAAAAGATAGGGGGTCAAATCTTTATTTGACTCTTCTATGAATGTGGACAAAACTTTTTTCGGCAATTATACATCATAGATTTTAAGTCATCTTTGCCCGATCTAACTTTCAATCTATGTGCCTGCTTGTGGAAGTTATTTCATTCACGTTCCTAACGCTGTTTTAAATTTTATTTAAAAATAAAAAACAGACTAATTTTAAAATAAAAACATATTTTTTGATAAACCCATAATTTTATTATTGCGGTAATTAAAAGAGAGAGTTATAAGTATAGGTTGAATTTTTAATATTACTTTTTTAAATAATCAAATCAACAAGGAGTTGATTAATGCAGGATACTAAAACTGCACTTATTATAGGGTGTGACCATGCAGCTTTTTCTTTAAAAGAAAAATTAAAAGATTTTTTGATCTCAAAATCAATTTCCGTACATGATGCCGGAACCAACAGTGAAGATTCAGTTAATTATCCTGAATTTGGAATCAAGGTAGCATCCGGTATTTCGGCAAAAAAATTTGAAAGAGGAATCCTTTTGTGTGGTACAGGTCTTGGCATGTCTATGGTTGCCAATAGATTTCCTCATGTAAGAGCAGCTTTATGCTCAGATGTTTTTTCAGCCATAATGAGCAGGCAGCACAATAATTCTAATATCCTTGTTATAGGAGCAAGAGTTACAGGTGATATTCTTGCAGAAGCAATATTGAACGCATGGCTTGATACTCCTTTTGAAGGAGGAAGACATCAGCTAAGATTAGATCAGTTTGATAATGTTAATGATTTAATTTGATATACATACAGGTTTTTTCATTATATAAAGGAAAATATTTTGGATTTAAGTTTATTACAAAAAGTTGACCCTGAAATAGCAAAAACTGTTGAAAAAGAGTTTAACAGACAGCAAAACAACCTTGAGCTTATAGCTTCAGAAAATCTAACAAGTTATGCTGTAATGCAGGCACAAGGAAGTGTTTTAACCAACAAGTATGCAGAAGGTTATCCTGGCAAACGTTATTACGGAGGCTGCATACATGTTGACACAGCTGAAGAGCTTGCTATATCCAGAGCAAAAAAACTATTTAATGCACCATATGTTAATGTTCAGCCCCATTCAGGTTCTCAGGCTAATATGGCTGTCTATTTTTCTTTGCTCAAACAGGGCGATACCGTTCTTGGCATGGATCTTTCACATGGAGGGCACTTAACTCATGGCAGCCATGTAAGTTTTTCAGGAAGGTTTTTTAACTTTATACATTACGGGGTAAAAAAAGAGACTGGAACCATTGATTTTGATCAACTCGCAGACCTTGCAAAAAAACATAATCCTAAAATGATTATAGCAGGTGCCAGTGCCTATCCAAGAACTATTGACTTTGAAATATTTTCACAAATAGCAAATTCTGTAAATGCATATCTTATGGTAGATATGGCTCATATAGCAGGACTTGTAGCAGCAGGGTTGCACCCTTCTCCAGTACAACACGCCCATGTTATCACATCTACAACTCATAAAACTCTAAGAGGTCCAAGAGGTGGTTTAATCCTTGCTGAAAAAGAGTTTGGAGCAAGATTAAACAAAGAGATATTCCCGGGAATTCAGGGTGGTCCTTTAATGCATATTATTGCAGCAAAAGCAGTTGCATTTAAAGAGGCTCTTTCAGATGATTTTAAAACATATCAGAAAAATGTTGTAAAAAATGCTAAAACCCTTTCAGAAAAGCTAATGGATTTTGGGTTTAATCTTGTTTCAAATGGCACAGACAACCATTTAATGTTAATTGATTTAACAAATTTTAATATAACAGGAAAAGATGCTGAAAACATTCTTTCTTTATCTGGAATTACTGTAAATAAAAATACAATACCATTTGAAACAAAAAGCCCTTTTGTAACGAGTGGTATTAGAATAGGAACTCCTGTATTAACCAGCCGCAAAATGGGAACGAGTGAAATGGAAATAATAGCATCTCTTATATTTAATGTATTAAAATATCAAACAGATGAAACAATACATAAAACACAAAAAGAGATAAAAAATCTATGTGACATATTTCCTTTGTATCCTGATATTAAGGTGTAATTGATGCCAGTAAACACAAATAACAGACCTGACTGGAATACATATTTTATGGACATTGCATCATTGGTTGCAATGCGCTCAACATGTATCAGGCGATCTGTTGGAGCGTTAATTGTTAAAAACAGACGTATACTTTCAACAGGATATAATGGTGCTCCTGTGGGTATTGCTCACTGCAGGGAGACCGGATGTTTAAGAGAAAAATTAAATGTCCCTTCAGGGGAAAGACATGAACTATGCAGAGGTATACATGCTGAACAAAATGCTATTATTCAGGCAGCATACCATGGTGTCTCTATTAAAGACAGTATCTTGTATTGTACTAATCAACCATGTTTTATTTGTGCTAAAATGATAATTAACGCTGGTATAACAAAAATATACTTTAAAGATTCGTATGCTGATAAACTATCAGAAAGTATGATAAAAGAAGCAAAAATTAAATTAATAAGACTTGAAAAAACCATACAGGAGAATAGCATATGAAATGTCCTTATTGTAAAGAAATTAATAACAAGGTGGTCGATTCAAGACTCAATAAAGATAGAAATATTATACGAAGACGCAGGGAATGTATAGAGTGTGGGAAAAGATTTACAACATATGAACATATTGAAAAAATTCCTGTTATAATCATTAAAAAAGATGGTAGAAGAGAGACTTTTAATCGTGAAAAAGCAAAAATGGGAATATTAAGAGCTTGTGAAAAAAGGAAAATAAGCATAAATATAATAGAATCTTTTTTAGATAAACTTGAAAATGATCTTGAAGAATTTGAAGAAAAAGAAGTCTCTTCTGAGTTAATCGGGGAAAAGATAATGAAAAAGCTTCATGCTATAGATGATGTAGCTTATGTTCGTTTTGCTTCTGTTTATCGTGATTTTGATGATGTTAATGATTTTATTTCAGAAATAAAAAAAGTTGTTAATTAATGATGGAAGATAAATATTTCATGAAGCTTGCATTAACGCTTGCTAAAAAAGGGGCAGGGTATACAGCTCCAAATCCTATGGTAGGAGCTGTTGTTGTAAAAGATAAAAAAGTTATAGGTAAAGGCTGGCACAAAGCATATGGAAGTCATCATGCAGAAGTAAATGCAATTGATGATGCAGGCAAAAGTGCTAAAGGAGCTGAATTATATGTTACATTAGAACCCTGTAACCATCACGGAAAAACTCCTCCGTGTACAGAAAAAATAATAAATGCAGGAATAACAAAAGTTATAATAGCCAGTAAAGATCCCAATCCGGATGTTTGTGGAGGAGGAATAAAACAACTTGAAAAAATGGGGGTTTCTGTAGTTTCCGGAGTTTGCCAAAAAGAGTCTGATATACTTAATGAAGCTTTTATAAAATATGTTAAAACAAAACAACCTTTTGTTTCTATAAAATGTGCTTCCACCTTAGATGGCTTTATTGCTACAGGTCAAGGAAATTCAAAATGGATTACAGGTGAAGAGTCAAGGAAATTTGTACATAAACTCCGTCATGAAACAGATGCTATTTTAACAGGTATAAAGACTGTAAAACATGACGACCCCAGTCTTACAACAAGATGTACAAACTTTAATGGGAAAGATCCCATAAGAATTATTTTAGACACAAATCTTTCAATACCTCTTTCATCTAAACTACTTAATCTTAAATCGAATGCATACACAATAATTGCAACAAAAAA
>DAOWNP010000128.1 GCA_030642545.1 Desulfobacteraceae bacterium
AAAAAATTCGACAAAGCTGAAAAAGTATATAAAAAAATAATAGAAAAAAATCCGGAAAATGATATCGGTTATTTAAGACTTGCCAGATTATATAGTGTAGAAAAAAACCTGAAAAAAGCAGGTACTACTTTGGAACAGGGATATGAAAAAAACCCAAAATCCACCTCTCTTTTATCTACAATGATCAAGCTTTATCTTTTCCAAAAAAAGTATGAAAAGGCTGTCTCCGTCTGCCAAAAAAGAATAAAAAATAATGCTGATGATGTATTTTCCTATAACATGTTAGGTCAGATTTACGGTGCACAAAAAAAATATACAGAAGCTGAATCATTTTTTCAAAAAGCTATAGAGATTTTACCACAGTGGCCGCTGCCACATAATAACCTGGCAAAACTTTATATAATAGAAGGCAAAAAAGATGAAGCTATTGTCAAACTTGAATCAGCATTAAAAATCAATCCCAATAATCCTGCAGCATATTTATCTCTTGGTCAAATCTATGAGCAGACAGGTGAATATAAAAAGGCTGTTAAGATTTATGAAAGAGCCATTGAAATAAATCCAAAAGGATGGCGGATGCTTAATAATCTTGCATTTTTAATTACTAAACATTATAAATCTGTAGATGATCTTGAAAAAGCCCTCAAAATAGCTAAGCGTGCACAAAAAATAAAACCAAACGATGCTATGATACAAGATACTATCGGCTGGATATATTTAAAGATGGAAAATCTACCTGAAGCATTACGGTTTACCAGTTATGCCATTAAGCTTGCACCTGATAATCCTGTATTAGCTTATCATATGGGTATTATTTTGCATAAGAGCGGTCGTATTGATGAAGCTATTGAGATGCTTGAAAAAGCTCTTGTAAAAAACATGGGATTTGAAGAAAAAGATAAAGCTGTTAAACTGTTGAATAAATTGAAAGGATAATATTAATGAAAATATTTCAGTTTTTATTACTGTTTTTGTTAACAGTTTCAACTGCATGTTTTGCAGTTGAAACTGTTAACAAAACAGATACTTTAAAAAAAACCGTTACTTTTAGTTATATAATAGGTCCAGGTGATATCCTTGATATATCAGTATGGAAAGATGAATCCATGAGCAAACTCGTTACTGTTCTTCCTGATGGAAGAATTTCGTTTCCATTAATAGGAGATGTTATTGCAGAAGGAAAGACAGTAACTGCCCTAAAAATCGAATTAAACAAAAAAATAGGGAAATATATTCCCTCTCCTAATTTATCTTTGGCTGTGCAGCAGATAAACAGCATGCTTATCTATATTATAGGCAGAGTAAATCATCCAGGTCGTTTTATTCTTAATTCAAACATCAATGTACTACAGGCTCTTGCCATGGCAGGCGGGCTAAATCCATTTGCAAAAGAAAACAAAATTGTAATTTTCAGAAAAAAAAACGGGAAAAACATTACTTTTAATTTCAGATACAAGGATGTTATCAGAGGAGAAAATTTTGAACAAAATATAATAATGAAGCGAGGAGATATTATTGTAATTCCGTAGTTTGTTTTAACATCCATGAATTATTTTTAAAATATTCTGATACTTATGCGATTGCAAAAAAAACTTATACTGTTTTTGTTATTATTTATTCTTATCTCTTTTCCCAAAAAAGTTAATGCAGATGATTTTAAGTGCATACCTTTTGTTAATGTTAAAGAAGAATATAATGATAACATCTTGTTTGATAACAAAAACAGCAATTATAAAGAAAGAGATTTTATTACCACAATTTCTCCGGGTCTGAAATTGAGCAATCGAACTGAAAAATTCAATAGCGGACTATCCATCCGTTTTGATAGATTTATATATTCTGATAATACAGAGCTCAATAACACAGATAAGGATTATAGAGGGAATTTAGATTACCAGCTTACACATAAAACAGGCATCTCTGCTAATGCAGGTTACGGGAAAAGTTCGAGAAGGGATCGTGATATTGATGTTGTAGATGATGAAACAGGAGCAACAGGCTTGATATTAGACAATTCAATCCGTATCAGGCATAATTATGGTTTTTCATCCCAGACAACATTTAGTGAAATCTTTACCATAGCGCCCTCCTATTCATTTACAAAAGATGATTATGAAAACAAAGAAGATAATGATCTTCGTATGCATATTATAAATCTGGGATTTACCCATAATTTGAATTTTATAGATGAGATTACAGTCGGCCGCTTAAATTTAAGATATGCAAAATACAAATATCTTGAATCAGAAATTATAAGATCTGTTTTGCCTGATCCATCTATTCCAGCTAAAATACATTATTTTAACGGTACAGATGTAAATTCATATTCTGTAACAATCGGTGCAAGTAGAAATTTAAACGAAGTTTTCAGCATACTTGTCGATCTTGGCTGCAGGTACACAAAATCAGAAATTCAAATAAGACAGTTAATTAAAGTAGAAGACACTGTTTTCTCTGACACCGGTAATATGCAGCATCAAAGCAGCAACAGTGGTTTTGTTGGACAGATAACAGCAGCTTACACGGGCAAGCTTACAAACGGCAGCCTGAATTTTCATCATGATTTAGCACCATCAAGCGGAAGGTCAAGTGCAACAGAAAGAACATCTATGAGTTTTGAATTAAGCAGAAGATTTACATATGAACTCAAAGGAAGTCTTTCTATGAGATACTACCTGAACAAAGCTGGTAGAGGTGAATTTTCACCACGTAGTATTGATGAAAAAACAAAGAGTATTCGCACGGCAATAAGATATGATTTTACAAATAATCTTTTTATTGAAGCAGCATACTACTTTATAAACATAAAAGACTATGAAGATAATACAGACACAAATCGTAATCAGATTTTTATAAAATTTTCAATGAATTGTCCTTTATTTGAATAATATAAAAATGGAGAATGTTTTTATGGAAGAACAAACCATTTCACCGGCCGACTATTTTCAGATTATAAAAAACAGAAAATGGGCACTTATTTTACCAGCATTAATTATTTTTACTATCTCCGTATCAGTTGCATTATTACTACCACCAGTTTACAAATCCATATCTACTATTCTTATAGAAGAACAGGAAATACCAGCAGACTTTGTTATTACAACAGTTACAAGCTATGCAGAACAACGCATCCAGTCCATAAACCAGAGAATTATGAGTACAACAAAACTGCTTGAGATTATAAACAAATTCAATCTTTATGCTGATAAAAAAAACAGATGGTCAACTGAAGAAATAATTGAGCAGATGCGCAAAGATCTGACAATGGAGCTCATCAGCACTGAAGTTATGGACAGGCGCACAGGAAGACCATCAGTTGCAACCATAGCCTTTACCCTTTCTTATGAAGGAAAAGACAGTCCGCAAAAAATCCAGAGGGTCACCAATGATATAACATCTCTGTTTTTACGGGAAAACCTTAAAGTAAGAGAAAGGCAAACCAGTGAAGCCTCCATTTTCCTGTCAAACGAGATGGAAAGAGTTAAATCAGATTTGGCAAAAATTGAATCTGTTATAGCACAATTTAAAGAGACGCATATTAACGAACTGCCTGAACTTATCCGTGTTAATATGCAGAGTCTGAATAATATAGAACAAAATATTGATAGAACAAACGAACAGCTTCGCTCATTAAAAGAGAAAAAAAGCTCGCTGCAATCACAGATTTCCGGATTAGCTTCAACTGCTGTAAATCTAAATAAGAAAAGGCTTGATGAGCTTAAGCTGCATCTAATATATTTGAAAAGTCGTTTTACAAACAAATATCCTGATGTTGTAAAAACACAGTTAGAAATTTTTGAACTCGAAAAACAGATCAGAAAATCAGAAAAATCAGAAACCAAAAAAGATAATCTTGAAGACAATCCTATTTACATTACACTGGCATCTCAACTTGCAGGCGTAACTGCCAATATCAAATCTATAAACAGGCAGATCATTGAACTAAAAAACAAACAGGAAGATTACAAAAAGCGTATCGAAGCTACACCAAGAGTTGAAGAAGAGTTCAAGTCTCTTGCTATAAGTCAGATAAATACCCGTGCAAAGTATGAAGATCTTATGAGAAAGTTAATGGAAGCAAAGGTTGCTCAGGGTTTGGAAAAAGATCAGAAGGGAGAACGTTTTATTTTAATAGATTCTGCCAGGCTGCCTGAAAAGCCTTTTAAACCTAATAGACTTGCCATTATATTGATCGGTTTTGTTCTCGGACTTGGTGCAGGTATTGGAACAGCAGCTTTGATAGAATTTTCAGATCAATCTGCAAAAACACCTGAAACTCTTACTCTGGCAACATCTTTTCCTGTACTTGGCAGCATACCTGAAATTGTAACAAAAAAAGATTTAAAGCGTATAAAAAAGAAAAGGATTATCACAATGATAGTGATTTTGGCATGTATTATTGCTGGAGTGGCAATCTTCCATTTTTTTGTTATGGATATTAATGTGTTTTGGGCAAAATTGATGAGAAAAATGGCATAATATTTAGGAATGAGGATAAAATTATAAAATGAATCTACAAAAAGCATCAGACAAAACAGATAGAAATAAGCTGGATGATCTGCAAACAACAAATACAAACACAAAATCTGAATCTGAAACAAATAGTTTGGAATGGGTTTCACCTGTATATTCATCATCTGTTAATATAAATATTAATAAAGCCAAAGCCATTGAAAATCGTTGTGTATCTCTAAATAATAATGCTCCTGAAATTGATTTTTATAAAATCATAAGAACACAAATATTACAAAAAACAAACACAAACAAACGCAACCTTATTATGGTAACCAGCACAAACCCTGGTGAAGGTAAAACCATCACCGCCATTAATCTTGCTATTACATTTGCAAAAGAGTTCAAAAATACAGTACTGCTTGTAGATTGCGATCTAAAACAGCAAAAAATTCATCAATATCTTGGACTGCCTGGTGAAAAAGGAATATCAGATTACATTCTTAATAACATCCCTGTGGATAAGCTGATAATATGGCCGGGTATTGAAAAACTATCACTGATTTCAGGAGGATCAATAATAAAAGACAGTGCTGAACTTATTAATTCACCAAAAATGAAATTTATTATCAATGAAATGAAAAACCGATATGATAATCGTTACATTTTTTTTGATGTTCCACCTATTTTAAAAGTTGCAGATGCTGTAGCTTTTGCCCCTCTTGTTGATTCCATCCTTCTTGTTGTTCAGGCAGGCAAGACTGATATCAATGATATTAAAAAAGCAATTGATCTTATACCAAAAGAAAAATTTTTAGGCTTTGTATTTAACAGAAACAGGCTTGACAATAAGATATATAGACCGTCACATAAATAATTTCACTGCGTTATCGGTCGGAGATATACGATTAGTATTATCTTCTCTCTTGAGCCTTGTGCCAATTTTTAAAATCGGATAATTATGTAACAATCTATAGGGGCAAAAACGAAAAATTCTTTAAAACGAAAAATTCTTTAAAACAAAAAAATAAAAATGCTTCTTGACATCAATAAAACTTTAATTATATAGCATATCATTGATATTTAGAAAGAAATTAAATTTTATAATTTAGTGAAAAATGAATTTTAGAGGTATAATAAAAAGTTATTTAAAACTTTAAAAAAAATATTCTGGTGTTCAATTTGAACATATATATAGTCAGATAATAAATTTCACAAGGTTAGACAGGAGATAATACTAATCGTATATCTTAGGGATAAATAAAATAGTGAAATTATTTATGTGATGGTTTACAGCAGGGAATCCCGTTAAATTCGGGGACGGACCCGCCACTGTGATCGGATACAAAAGCTACAAACAAATCTTTATAAAACAGAGAGTTTGTAATAATTGTAAAATTCGAAAGTCAGAAGACCTGCCAGAATAATGTGTCTCACCTGCGAGGAAACAGGTAACGCTTTAAAATTTTGTGTGGATAAAAAATGGAGTCCCCAAATTGATATAAAACCAATTTGGGGTTTTTTTTTGCACACAAATAAAAGCGAGACAGATAAAAAGCAACCTAAAGAATAATTGGGTTATAGATTGTCAGATAATTAATTTTATAAGCCGAAAGGAGTAAAATTATTTATGTGATGGTTATATTAAGAAAGGAGGGATAAAAAAAAACAAATATTTACAAGTTTAATTGTTTATTAAAAATATAATAAACCAATTAAACAAACTTACAAAAGATTCAGGTGCTCAATTTGGACCTAACAGGGAACCTTGTTAAAATCAAGGACGGACCCGCCGCTGTAATCGGAGATAAAAATCGCAAAAAAGCCACTGAAAAAGTATCGGGAAGGTGCGGTTAAAAGTGTATAATCCGAAAGTCAGAAGACCTGCCTGAATAAAATGGCTCTCCTGCGAGGAACAGGCTGTGCCTTAAAACTTTGCGTAGATAAAAAAGAAAATCTCCAAATCAGGATAATAAATTGGATTTTTATCTTTTTTGTATACAAGCAAAAGTGAGGTTGTCAAGATGTATACAAAAAGCAATTCTAATAATATTGAAAAAGCAATTCATTTTATAGAACAAAATTATATCGAACAGATAACACTTGATGAGATTTCAAGAGAATGCGGAATGAGTAAATATCATTTTACAAGAACTTTTAAAAATATTACAGGTACAACATTTAGAAAACACCATAACAAAATAAAGATTGAAGCTTCAAAAAAATTATTAGAAACACAGGATCTAAATATTACAGAGATATGTTATACTGTAGGATTTAATGATGCATCATATTTTTCCAGAATTTTTCGTAAATTTGAAGGAATCAGTCCAAATTCATATAAAAAAAAAGTAACTGCTTTATCAACTACTAATAATTATTTTAAAAAAAAGCAATCTTATCCTTTTTTTGAACAACAAAGTACAAGTATTTAATATTTAATTATGTTAAGTACCTAAGCAAAAATAAACATGATTTTTAGCAATATAAGTCATTGATATTTATTAAAAAATTAGTTTAGAAATATTGGATTAATTATGCTTAGGTACTTA
>DAOWNP010000044.1 GCA_030642545.1 Desulfobacteraceae bacterium
TAAGACAATTTGTAATAATTTTTATAAACAGATTGATTTTTAAATTTTGTCAGATTATATATATCTGATTTTTTTTATGTTTTGAGTATGAGAAAGGTAATTTAAGGAATAGGTTATGATAGATCTTAATTTTTCAAAATCAGATGGATTAATTCCTGCTATAGTTCAGGATTATAAAACAGGAGATGTTTTGATGCTTGCATATATGAATAAAGATGCATGGCAGGCAACTCTTTTAACGGGAAAAGCAACTTATTTCAGCAGATCAAGACAAAAGCTATGGATAAAGGGTGAAACTTCTAATAACATACAGATTGTAAAAGAGATATATATAGATTGTGATGATGATACCATTTTATTAAAAGTTGATCAAATAGGTGGTGCAGCATGTCATATGGGTTATAGAAGTTGTTTCTTTAAAAAAATTGACGAAAATTCTATTACCGTGATTGGTAAGAAAATATTCGATCCAAAGGAAGTATATAAAAAATGAGTAAAGTATTAAAATTGGGTATTCCAAAAGGTAGTTTACAGAAAGCTACTATTGATTTGTTTAAAAGAGCTGGTTGGGAAATAAATGTAAATGGAAGAAGTTATTTTCCTGATATTAATGATAATACCATTGAATGTGCATTGTGCAGAGCCCAGGAAATGTCTGTTAATGTGGAAAATGGAACACTTGATGCAGGTCTTACGGGTCAGGACTGGATTGCTGAAAATCTGTCTGATGTACACATTGTAACAAACCTTGTGTATTCCAAGGTAACTACAAGACCAGCAAGGTGGGTTCTTGCTGTAGGCAATGATTCTCCTATAAAAAAGCTTGAAGATTTAAAAGGAAAGAAAATTTCTACAGAACTTGTAGGATATACAAAGAGATATTTTGAAAAATTAAATATAGATGTAAAAGTTGAATTTTCATGGGGAGCAACAGAGGCTAAAATTGTTTCAGGGCTTGCAGATGCAATAGTTGAAATAACTGAAACAGAAAGTACTATTAAAGCTCATGGCCTAAAAGTTATTCATGAACTTATGCAAACCAATACTCAGCTTATAGCAAATCATGAGTCATATAAAGATTCTGGAAAAAAGAAAAAGATTGATCAGATAGCTCTTCTTCTCAAGGGTGCATTAAAGGGTACAAAGCTTGTGGGATTGAAAATGAATGTTCCTGAAAATTGTATGGAAAAAATAGTTTCTCTTTTGCCAAGTTTAAATGCACCAACAGTTGCATCTCTTTATAATTCTTCATGGCTTTCTGTTGAAACAGTAGTTGCTTCAGAAACTGTCAGGGGCCTTATACCTGAATTATTGAATAATGGTGCTCAGGGAATTATTGAATATCCTTTGAATAAAGTTGTATAAAAAATGAAAGTTATTTCTTCAGAATTTATAAAAAGTGCAGCAAATGCTTCACATTATCCTGATCACAATTATCCTGAAATTGCTTTTGCTGGCAGATCAAATGTTGGTAAATCATCGTTAATTAATACGCTTATAAACAGAAAGCGTCTTGTAAAAACAAGTTCAACTCCGGGACGTACCCAGCTTATCAATTTTTTTTTAATAAATAAATTGTTTTCTTTTGTTGATCTGCCAGGATATGGATATGCTAAGGTACCATTGTCTGTTAAAAAACAATGGGGACCTATGATAGAAAAATATCTATCTAACAGAAATATTTTGCATGGGGTAGTATTAATTGTTGATATCAGGCGAACACCAGGAGAAAGCGAAATAAATTTTATTGACTGGTTAAACAACTATAGTATTAATACAATATTGGTAGTTACCAAATCAGATAAATTATCTAAAACAAAAAGAGCTGCACAGATTATAAAAATAGGAAGTGCTCTAAATATAAATCCAGATGCCCTTATCTGTTTCTCTATAAAATCAAAAATGGGGAGAGATATACTTTGGAAAGCAATTGACAGGCTGTTACAAAACACTAATTTATCCAATTTCTGCGTTAGAAAATAAATTTGATCCTCGGAATACAACTAAGTATGCCTGTGGTCAAATCTATTTTCTGCCTTGAACGAGGAAGAAATTTTCCATTCTGCAGGCAACCTGTCGAAGATATAATATTAGATAAGATTTAAACCTTTTTAAAAGAGTGGTATCTTTTTATGGAAAATAGTATAATAAAATATGGAACAAAATGATTTTAAATCTGGCTATATAGCCATAGCAGGTCCTCCAAATGCAGGTAAATCTACACTGTTAAATTTTATTTTAGGAGAAAAAATCTCCATAACTTCAAAAAAACCCCAAACAACAAGAAACAGAATTTTAGGTATTCTTCATAAAAAAACCTTTCAATTTATATTTGTTGATACGCCAGGGGTACATTGTACAAAAAAAGAGTTTAATACAAGACTGGTTGATGAGGCTATGTCTGTTATAGGGGATGCAGATATAATTCTTTTTATTATTGATATAAAAAAAAGAGATCTATCTTCTGAACAATTAATAATAAAACAGTTAAAGAATAACAAAAGGCCTGTTATTCTTGGTTTAAACAAAATTGATCTTGTAAAAAAGCAGGATATTCTTCCTGTAATCAGTGAAATGTCAGAAAAATTTAATTTTGACACAATAATACCCGTATCTGCCAAAACAGGTATAGGAGTCAGTGATCTTGTTATTGCTATGGAATCTATTTTACCCAAAGGCCCCCCTTTTTTTCCAAAAGAAAGTATAACCGATGTTTCAGAAAGATTTATAGTAGCTGAAATAATTCGTGAGAAAGTGTTTCGCTTAACTGGCCAGGAAATTCCTTATTCTACTGCGGTAACTATTGATTCTTTTAATAGGAAAAACAAAGATCTTGTAGTTATTTTTGCCAATATTTATATTGAACGTAATTCTCAAAAGGGAATAATAATTGGTAATAAAGGCGAAAAATTAAAAAATATTGGACAGGAAGCAAGGAAAGATATTGAAGTAATGCTTAGTACTAAGGTATATTTAAAACTTTTTGTTCGGGTACAGAAAAACTGGAGTTCAGACACAAAAGCCATGAAACGGTTTGGATACTGATGATTTTATCATTTCATCCCTGTGTTAATGGTAATAAAAATATTATTTTTGCTGGCAGATCATTAAAAGACAGTGATATTAATGCCATGAAGCAGGCATATGCTGTAATTCTTCCTCAGGGGTGCAAAAGAGAACTTTATAAGGCTGCAAAAGCATATTGTAATAATATTTTCCCAAATTATAACGCTATGTTTTGTTATCAGGGAAAGATAGGACAGAGCAGACTTTTTAAAAAAAAAAGTATTCTTTATCCTGAAACTTATACTTTTTCTAAAACAGATGAATTTGCAGATTTTCATAAAAAAAATTCTTTTAGATTACCATTAAATTTTCCTTTTGTTTTTAAGTTTAACTGGGGAGGAGAAGGCGAAAATGTTTTTAAAATAAATTCTACAGGTGATTTAGAAAAAATAATAAAAAAAGCAGTTCTTTATGAAACCACAGGTCAGTATGGATTTTTAATACAAAAGTTTATAAACAGCGAAAACAGAGTTTTAAGGGTTGTTGTAATAGGCAATAGTTTTTATTCATACTGGCGGTTAGGAAAAGATAATCAATTTATCTCAAATTTTGCAACAGGTGCTATAATAGATAAAAAAAGTGATAAGATGCTTATGCAAAAAGCGTGTTCCTCTGCAAAATTATTTTGTGAAAAAACACGGATTAATCTTGCAGGTTTTGATTTTCTTTTTTCAAAAGATACAGTAGCAGAAACTCTGCCTTATATAATAGAAATAAATTATTTTTTTGGGAGAAAAGGGCTTGGAGGATCGACCGCTTATTATCAACTGTTAAATGCTGAAACTAACCGGTGGATAGAGGGGCTGGAGATAAACAAAAATATCCATATTTAATTAAAAATTTAAAACTGTGTTGTAAAAAAAAGAGGATTATGCAGCCATTTGCATTTGATTTAACAAATGAAGATATAAAAAGAGAAAAGAATAAGGCAAGGGAACTTAGAAAAACTCAGTGGTGGAAAAGACGTTGCGCTAAAGGTATATGTTTTTACTGCCAAAAAAAAGTTTTTTCAAAAGAACTTACTATGGATCATGTTGTTCCTGTTTCAAGAGGAGGAAAAAGCACAAAAGGAAATGTAGTCTGTTCATGCAAAGAGTGCAATAATATAAAAAAACAGATGTTACCTGTGGAATGGGCGTTGTATTTGGACAGTAAAAAAAACAGTTCCTTTGACAAGTGAGAAGTATTTAATTATATTAACGATGTTTTTTAATCAAGGATATAAAACCCTTATGGGGTTTTATAAAAATATTCAGAATTTATACAGAAGAAGAAAAAGAATTTTAATTTCACAGTAATTGAGATATAAATGCTATAAAATTATCTGTTTTTCAATTCAATTATATAGATTGTCACATAATAAATTTCACAAGGTTAGAAAGAGGAGATAATACTAATCGTATATCTGCGACTCTTATAGATAAAACACAGTGAAATTTTATTTATAGGCGCAAATCTCTATAGATGGTTTTGACAGATTCTATGTACAGTTTGAGCATGCCATCTGCCTCTGCCTGAAAAAGTTGACATGTCATGATCTTCTAAATAAGATGCAATTTCACCATATGTAGCATCAGATTCCCTCATTTTTGTGATTATGGCAATTATTTTATTTCGGTTTATTTTTTTTGATTCAAAATCAAAATGGTGTTGCGGTGTTATTATTTCTGCATCGCTTTTATCATTTTCTGCCTGAATCTCTTCTTTTTCTACAGTTGCATCTGTTGTTGCATCTGTTGTTGCATCTGTTGTTGCATCTGTTGCTGCATCTGTTGCTGCCAGTTCTTCTTCCTGCATATTTTGAGTTGTATCATCTGTTGTTTTTTCGCTGAATTTATAATCTATTAACTCAACAATGGCTTCAAGAGCTTTTGCTTTTCTTATTTCTGTTTCTACTCTTTGTTCAGAAATCTCCATAAGAGCTTTTTGATTGTCTGTGATGTCTTCTAAAGATATTTTAAGAACAGCAACTATTTTTTCTAAAAGAGGATAGATTGAATCGGATTGATATTTTTTTTTTTTATAAGAATCTCTTCTTTCATTACCGGCTCTTCTCTCCAAAGAATCATTGTAATTAGTATTGTTATTGTTTGTATTGATGGGTCGCCTGTTTCGCATATAATGCTGTTTATCCATATTTCCTGTACGAAGATTGTGTAAAAAATCGCTCATTTTTATATCCTTTGTGAATAGTTGTTGATAAATTATCTCTATAATTACATGTTTTTTAATTTAACAGTATAGGATCTTCCCTTTTATTGTTAATAATATAACCATGTTAAAAAGAGTCCACCCAAAGGGTGCTAAAGTTCTCTGAATTTAAAAAATAACTTTTATCAAAAAGGAAGTATTCTGTCAAATTATTATTGCTCTATAGCGTTGATATAAAACGATGTTTTTACAATTAACCAGAGATAGCCACTTGCTTGACAAGGGTTTTATAACTTTAAAAAAGAAAAATCCCTTTTGCGTTTTTTCGCAAAAGGGATTTTTCTTTTTTAAACAGGTTGTTAAATTTACTTTTTTTATTTAATAAAACTCCATAAAATACCAGCTCCTATGGCAGAACCTATAACGCCTGAAACATTAGGTGCCATTGCGTGCATAAGGAGAAAATTGGTTGGGTCTTCTTTTTGACCTACAATCTGGACAACTCTTGCTGAATCAGGAACAGCAGACACACCGGCTGCACCAAGAAGAGGATTTATTTTATTTTTCAAAAAGAGATTCATTATTTTGGCAAATATAAGGCCGCTTGCTGTGGCAATTCCAAATGATACTGCACCAAGAACAAAAATCAAAATTGAATCATAGTTTAAAAAAACATCTGCCTGAGTACTGGCACCTACTGTAAGTCCTAAAAGAATTGTTACTGTATCAATTATTGAATTTCTCGCAGCTACTGCAAGCCGCTCGGTTACAACCGCCTCTTTAAGCAGATTACCGAGAAAAAGCATACCAAGAAGAGGCAGGGCAGCCGGAGCCAAAAAACAACATAATAAAAAAGCTATTATAGGGAAGATTATTTTCTCTTTTTTAGAAACAATCCTTGGCTCTTCCATTCTTATTAATCTTTCTTTTCGTGAGGTTAAAAGCTTCATTATTGGAGGCTGTATAACAGGAACAAGAGCCATATAGGAATATGCAGCTACAGCTATGGGACCTATGAGGTGAGGGGCTAATTTAGCCGTTAGAAAAATAGCAGTCGGACCATCCGCACCTCCTATTATACCAATGGCCGCTGCTTCATTAGATAAAAACCCCAGAGCAAGAGCTCCTAAAAAAGTTATAAAAATACCCATTTGTGCTGCAGCTCCAAGAAGCATGAGTACTGGTCTTGCAAGCATTGTTGAAAAATCTGTCATTGCTCCAATACCCATAAAAATAAGTGGGGGGTATATTCCTAATATAACACCTTGGTACAGATAGTGTAAAACACTATTGTCTTCATAAATACTAAGACCTAATCCCCTGAATACAGGAACATTCCCCATAAGTATTCCAAAACCTATGGGTACAAGTAATAGAGGTTCATAGTCTTTAGCTATTCCGAGATAGATAAAAACCATGCCTGCTATAATCATTATTATATTGCGATAATCAGCTAAATAATAACCGGTATTATGGAAAAAATCCATTAAAAGAACATCCATCAGATTCTTACTCCTTGCTCATAATTTTTTTGTGATTGTTTTTTTCCCAATAATAGAAACCGCTGCCGTCAGGAATGATTAGTTTGATTTGAAGCATTTGATTTAAGTAGAAATGAGGTCTCATAAGCCCCATTGACTTTGCTGTTTTAATAAGTTTTGGAAGTGGAAAATATTTTTCGTTCATATTTTTGATAAGAATATTAAATTGACGGGCAGACTCTCTTGTGCTGTCTGTAACAATAATATCAGGAGCAGTTTCTTCATTAGGTATATTTTTTTTATTGAACCTGTCTTTTAACAATTGTATATAACTATCTCTGTTTTCCCATAAATCAAGAATTTTATGTAGTTGTGATATTGCCAAAGAAAGAAGGACAAGACCGGTAAAGACAATACAGATTCCGAGGAATGATATCTCCCAGCCGTTATTTGCGTTTATTGCTTCAAAACCGTACAATTATTACCTCCTTTTTAAGATTTAATTTTAAAAACTAAACATTTATGTAGTCGTTCATGTTAAGTACTTGTAATCGGACAAAATATAAGTATTTACAAAATATTTGATAAAAACAAGACAGCAGGTGCAATATCTGCCTCTGTATTTTGGATATTTGTCAATACAGTAACTGTAGTGCATTGTGAGTACTTGTAAATAATTATATTTTTTCATTGTCTTTAGCATAAGCCATTTTTTCGGCAATAATCTTGTTTATTTTTTTCATAAATATATAATGCATATCCGGGTTGTTTTTTAAGAGGTTATATAATTTTTTACCGTGAAGACATAAGAGCTCTCCATCTGTTAATGCTGTTCCTGTTGCTGTATTAAAAAAAGGTGTAATAATTGAAGACCAGCCTATAATATCCCCTTGATTATGAAGTGTAAATGATTGCTCTTCTGCAAAATGAATCATATAATTACCTGATAAAACCACATAGAATGTTAAAGCAGGTTCTCCTCTTTGCATAAAAACTTCACCTTCATATACTTTATTTGTTTCCATTAAAGATATGACCTGTTCCATATCTTCCTTTTTTAGATTACTAAACAGGTTTATTGATTTAATTTTTTCAATATTTGTTACCATAATTACTTCCTTTGAAAAAGTGTAATTTTTAAATACATTTTAGCCGACAATTTAGTTCACAAGTGGGGGTCAATGTCAATAAAAAAAACAATGATTGCTTGATTGTTTGATTGTTTTTTTAAGTTGTTATGTTTATTTTTAAGTTCTTAGCTTGACTGAAATATCTGATATATTACAATAAGAAAAATATATTAAATCTGATGAATTTTATTTTTAGTTTAATCTTTGTCTATAAAAAACGAGGAGGTAAAAATTATGTCCTTTTTTAAAAAAGAGTTATTATTTTTAAGAGTATGTACAGTCTTTTTTTTATCTTTTTTTATTGCTGCAGAAGTTTATGCTGTAGAAAAAGCATATCTCAGCAAGCCGAGAAGTTTAATGGTTGCTAAAGTTGCAAATGATTTTGTATTTGGCATGCTGCTTGTAGGTCCCTATAATGATCATGGCTGGAGCCAATCGCATTTTGAAGCAGGTACATATCTTCAAAAGAATATTCCCCGTTTAAAATTTTTGTATATAGACAAGGTTAATCCGGCAGACAGACCAGGGATAACAATAATTCAGCTTGTTGATGATTTGGTTACAAAAGGGGCGAAACTGATTATTGCAAATTCCGATGATATGAAAGATGGCATCCGTAAAGCCGCAAACAAATATCCTGACGTAAAGTTTGTTCATATTTCAGGAGATGATGTCTTAACAGGTAAAGCTCCGGAAAATTTATCAAATTTGATGGGAAAAATGGAATATTGTAAAATGATGGCTGGTTTTTGTGCGGCTCTTACAACGAGGACAGGGAAAATTGCTTATTTGGGACCTCTTGTAAATGATGAGACGAGAAGACTTGCAGCTTCCTGTTACCTCGGAGCTAAATATGGCTGGGAGAAAATTCTTCATAAAAATCCTGACAAACTGAAATTTCATGTGAGCTGGATAGGTTTTTGGTTTAACATACCGGGAGTAACAGCTGATCCAATACAAGTTGTACATAATTTTTACAACAATGGATTTGATGTTGTGATTTCAGGTATAGATACAACAGAAGCTCTTGCTGTAGCTAACAGAAAAAGACTTGAAGGAAAAGATGTATGGGCTCTTCCATATGATTACCGAGGAGCATGCAGTGAAGCACCAAAAGCGTGTCTTGGTGTTCCCTATTTTAACTGGATTCCGGGTTATACTAAACTTATAAAAATGACTATGGCAGGGAATTGGGAATCTGTATGGTTATGGCTTGGTCCTGATTGGGAAAACATTAATAATATAAGCACAAGCTCTGTAGGATTCTTAACAGGAGATGCTATTTCAGAAGAGGTTAAACACCAGTTGAATGAATTTATTAAAGATCTTGGAAATAAAAAGATTAATCTGTTTAAAGGCCCTCTTTATTACCAGGACAAGACAATATTTTTAAAAGATGGTGAGATAGCAAGTGATAAAAAAATCTGGTATTTAAAACAACTTTTATCCGGTATGACAGGTCAAAACAGCAGGTAAATTTATATTCTATGCGTATAGAACTTAAAAATATTTCAAAAAAATTTGGGGATCACCTTGTTAATGATAATATTTCTTTAGTTATAAAAGAGAGCACAGTTTATGGGATTTTAGGTGAAAATGGGGCAGGCAAAACCACTTTAATGAAAATATTAACAGGTTATCTTAGAAAAAGCTCAGGTGATATTCTTGTGGATAACTGTTCTGTTGATGATTTGACTCCTCAATATGCATTAAAGCTTGGAATAGGAATGCTTTATCAGGATCCTTTTGATTTTCCCAACATGACTGTTCTTGAAAATTTTATGATAAAGCATAAATCAGGGATATTTTTAGATATAAAAAAACAGAAATCAGAATTTAATAAAATCGTAAAAGAATTAGGGTTTTTAATCTCTTTTCACAATAAAGTCAGTGAGTTAAATATAATTCAAAGGCGTCAGCTTGAGCTTGTAAGATTAATAAGCTTAGGAGTTAAACTTCTTGTTTTAGATGAACCTGCAACCGGAGTATCTGCTTTAAGCGAAGACAAAACTTTTAAAAAACTTATAGATAAATTTAAATCAGAAGGTAAAAGCATAATACTTGTTTCACATAAACTTCCTGATATCCAAAGGATATGTGATAGTGTTATCGTGTTAAAACAGGGTGGTGTGTCAGGGCAGATGGATAGACCACTTGATGTTGATGTTTTGATCAAAATGATGTTTGGTAAACCTTTAACCTCAACATATAAAAAGCCAGGTTGTATAACCTCTGAAAAAGATATTCTTTCTTTTACAAATGTTTCCGCATCTTTGGAAATACAGACATTAAAAGAGTGTAATACAAAAATTTATCCTGGCGAAATCGTAGGACTTTCCGGAATAACAGGAAGTGGTCAGGATGTTTTTTTAAATGTTGCAGCAGGAATAATAAAATCTGAAAAAGGAAAAGTAATATTAGACGGAGAAGATCCAGGTTACAGGGGTTACCATTATTTAAAAAAACGCGGTGTTTTTTTTTTACCAGGGCTGCGTATGGAAGAAGGTTTGATTTCAGGACTTACAATTTATGAACATTTTTTGCTTTTAAATAATCAGAAAAAAGGGATTAAACATAGAAAACTAAGATTGAAAGTAAAAGAGAAAATAGAGAAGTTCCGTATTAAAGGTTCTATTGATATGCTTGTAAATTCTTTATCAGGAGGAAATCAGCAAAGATTGCTCCTTGCTTTTTTGCCTGAAAATTTAAAAGTTCTTTTGCTTGATAATCCTACAAGAGGACTTGATGCTAAATCTATGAGATGGGTTTGGCAGCTTATTTACGAATATAGCAGAAAAAAGACAGCTATCGTATTTTCTTCAGCACAAATAGATGAAATTATGTCCATGTCCCAAAGAATCCTTGTTTTTTTTGAAGGTAAAATTATAAAAGATTTAAAAACAGGTGAGACTAATGTTACTGAAATTGGAAAAGCTATTACCGGAAAGAGGTAATATGGTTAATATATTAAGGTCAATTATGAAAACAGGCCTTCCTCTTTTAGTTGTTTTGTTTCTCTTTTTTATATTTCTTTATGTTTTACAAATCTCTTTTTTTGATGTTTTTTCCAATTTATTTATGGGGGCATTTGGATCTTTTAATAAAACAGCAAATACGTTAAGAGCCTGGATTCCTCTTGTAATTTGTGCATGCGGTCTTGTATTTACCTTTAAAATATCTCTCTGGAATATTGGAGTTGAAGGACAGATGATAATCGGGGCTGTTTTTGGAACAGCGGTTTTAAAAACCTTTGCCCCTGAGTCAAACCTGTCTTTGGTATATGTTGCAGTGAGCATTATAGCCGGTTTTTGCGGAGGGGCATTGTGGGCGATTATTGCCGGTTTGTTAAAGGTAAAAGGAGGAGTACATGAAATTTTTTCCGGTTTAGGTCTTAATTTTCTTGCTCAGGCAATTGTATTGTGGCTTGTTTTTGGTCCATGGAAACGTTCAGGGATTGCTTCTATGAGTGGAACAGAAATGTTTTGCGAAAAGCTCTGGTTTCCTGATATATACATAAAGGGGTTTTCTGTAACAGGATTAATACTGGTGCTTTTTATAATTATTACAATTACTCTTTTTTTTAAAATAACAAAAACAGGTTTATGCCTTGAGGCTGTTGGAAATAACAGCAAAGCTGCTTTTTTGTTTGGTCTTTCTCCACA
>DAOWNP010000133.1 GCA_030642545.1 Desulfobacteraceae bacterium
GAGGTCTGTAGTTATAAGTCATAAAAATAAGTTAGCTGGAATATCTTGTATAACACGCATGCCCTATCGGGCACAATGAAGCATGAAAATGAAATAACGCTTGCTGGTAAATTATAAATTAGTAGAATTCCTTAATTCATAATTCATAATTCATAATTCATAATTTATCATTTTCGTATAAAAGCAGTTAAAATGCAAAGCCTAAAAGTAAATTGGTATTAAGGGAATCTGGTGTTCCCTTGGCCTTGCTTATGTCTATCCATGTGTTGTTGATACTTAAGCTCATAAAAAAGGTTTTAGTTATGTCCATCCTCAAACCAGTACCAATACTGTATGAAAAGCTTGTTTCAGAATATGTTGACTGATATCTGCTACAAACATAACCCCACCATGGATCCCACCAGCAATGGGAGGAAGGAGGTCCGCTTGGGACATTTGAATCTATCAATGTCCAGCCAAAGCCACCGGTAATAAACGGAGTGATTATTTTGTCAAAAAAATAATAGGTTGCGGTAAAGTGCATTTTGTTTGAATCCAGCCGCCCAGACATATTTACAGGATCACCGGTATCGGAAAACGTACTAACATCATATTTGCTGGAATTCCAGATGAAATTAGCTCCAAGTGCAATATGTTCATTCAGGTTGTAGGCAAACCCGAAGCCTAATCCGAAGTCTTTGTCTAAACCAATTTCACTTCCACCTTGAAAATCAATTTGGTTGGAATCTATCCAGTTTGTTAAAAGGAACATCTCGAATCGCCCCTTCCTTGAAGAATCCTCAATAAAAATTTCTGCACCTGCCGGTGTTATAAACATGCATGAAATTAAAAGGATAACCACCGTGATAACACTAAATAAAAATTTCATTATAATCTCCTTATTGGTAACAAATAGGTAAAAAAATTATCTTCCACGTTCACAGGTTGTGTTTGATGAAGACCTCAAGGGATCATTAGTTGTAAGGAAAACTTCTTGCGAGGAGCTATTTATTTTTTCAACAATTACTCTTTCTCCAAATTATCTTATTCTCTAATATGTCTTTTTATCATTTCTTCACCTAAGCCAACCGTACTTAGGAGCGTGGACAAAACAATTTTCCCAATTATACAAATATTTTATAACTGTAAAAACAGTTAATAATGGAATAATTGAATAATAAAAATGTAAAATTTTATATTGTCAGCTTTATATATTGCAAAAGTTGTGTTTGTCAAGCAAGTTTTTGCTTAAATCAAAATCAAATTTCTTATTTATGTAGTTTTTTAAGGCATTTTGTATCTATTTACTGGCACTGGCAGAATTTACTGGCAGAATCTGGTTCTTTTTATTTTTTTCTGAAAGTCCAGATTATTATTGACTATTTTAATATATTTGTCTACTCTTCATTTTTATTCATATGTTCTGATTACAGCTTAATTAATTCTAAAAACTCTAAAAACTTTTTTCAATAAGCGAAATATTCATTTTATGGGAAAAAATATTAATGTGAATAAGGGCAAGGATATTAGTGCTATGGATGCAGGTTATTATTTATGCCATGGGTGTCATAGTGTTATTGCTTCTAATATATCACATGAGAATAAAGACGCTTGTATGCGATGTGGAACTAAATTGTATTTTCGTAAACCAAACAGCTTGATTAAAACCTGGGCACTGCTTGTGACAGCTGTTATTCTTGTTTTTCCTGCTAACATTTTCCCTATTATGCGGGTAAATTCTCTTGGAGTACCTGATGATTCTACAATAATAAGTGGGATTATATATTTTTTTCAGGAGGGGAATTACAGCATTGGTATAATTATTTTTGTTGCGAGTATTTTGGTACCTTTTTTTAAAATTACAGGTATCTGTCTGATACTTCTTTCTATCTATTTTAAATGGAATATTTCTCTTAAACAAAAAGCTTTAATGTTTAGGTTTATTAAATTTGTAGGTCGCTGGTCAATGCTTGATATTTTTGTTATATCAGTTCTTCAGGCATTTATTAGTTTTGGTTATTTAACATCTGTTGAACCAGCATCCGGTGCAATTTATTTTACGGGTGTGGTAGTTATTACCATGTTTGCTGCTATTACCTTTGATCCTCGTCTTATATGGGATATATAAGGGAACTGGAAGGAAATTGAAAATGGATTCGCCTGTAGTTAAAAAAAAAGGGATATCACCTATCTGGATTCTGCCTGTTGTAGCATTTTTGATAGGAGGGTGGTTGATTTATAAGGGGATTAATGATGCAGGTATTGATATAGTAATTCACTTTGAAAATGCTGAAGGAGTTATAGTAGGTAAAACCCGTGTGATGTACAAAGGAATTCCCATAGGTACTGTAAAGGGTATAATGGTTGATCAGAATATGAAAGGAGTCAGCCTTGATGTTGAGATGATTAGCACCGTCAAAAACAGGCTGGTAGAAGATACTTTATTCTGGTTTATAAAACCGGAAATATCTGCTGGAAAAATTAGCGGGCTTGAGACACTTTTTTCTGGTAGTTATATTGAAGCAAGAGCCGGTACTTCTAAAATTGCAGCAAGAGAGTTTTCAGGTATGTTTGAACCACCTCCTGTCGCATACGATGCTCCGGGTCTTCATATAAAACTTGAAACAGATGCTCTTTATTCTATTCAGAAAGGTTCTCAGATTTATTATAAAAATATTTCTGTGGGATCAGTACAAAGCTATATCTTGATAGGCAAAGAAAATATTTTACTTGATGTATATATCAGACCAGACTATGTTTATCTCGTTAAAAAAGAGACTAAATTCTGGAATGCCAGTGGTATCAGCCTGCAAGGAGATATTTCAAGCTTTAAACTGCAAATGGAGAGTATATCGTCTTTGATATATGGAGGTATAGGTATGTATTCTCCGCAAACAGAAAAAAACAGTCCGCCTGTTTTAAATGGACATGTTTTTACTCTGTATCCGGATAAGGAAGATACTAAATTTAATATAAAAATGACTCTTCAACTTCGTTCTGCCGAGGGGTTGAGTGTTAATATCTCAAAACTTATTTATCGTGGATTTGAAGTAGGAGTTGTAAGTGGGTTAAGTTTTAATTCAAATGAGAAAGAAACTGTTACCGCAGAAATAAGTATTGATCCGAAGGTTGAATTCATACTCAGAGAAAAAACCATATTTTGGGTAGCTGTGCCTAAATTATCATTTAATAAGTTTGAAAATGTGGATACTATAATAAAAGGGGCGTATATTGCTTTTGAGCCGGGGGCAGGAAAATTTTGTAATCATTTTACAGCAAAAGAGCAGCCTAATTCAATCAAAGTACTTAGACAGGGACATAAGTTTTCTCTTGTCTCTGAAGATTCCAGCTCTTTTTCCATAGGTGCGCCAGTTTTTTACAAAAAACTTAAAGTAGGTGAAATCACAGGATTTGATCTTGCATCTGATAATAATCAAATTCAAGCTGATTTTTTTATATATGAAAAATATGTTCATCTTATTAAATCAAACTCTGTGTTTTGGAAAACAAGCGGTTTTAAGATTGAGGCTGATATGATAGATGGTATCAGTGTGCAAACTGATATTCTTTCATCTCTGATTACCGGAGGCATATCATTTATAACTCCTGAAATACAACATGCGAAAACTTGTGCGAAAACTTGTGCGAAAACAGGTGTGAACACATTTACTGTTTATGAAACTTATCAGGCAGCACTTGAGGGAACCCCGTCTCTTCAACCTGAAGGTCTGAAATTTTTTATGGAGGCTCAACATCTAAAATCTGTTTCTGTTGGAAGTCTAATACTTTATAAACAGGTTAGTGTAGGTAAAATTACAGGCTGCAAGCTATCTGAAAAAGAAAACAGGTTTGTCATTAATGCTTTTATTTTTAAAAAATATACTCATCTTCTTAAAACAACAAGTAAGTTTTATAACATAAGCGGAATAGATATCAAAGGAGGGCTTTCCGGGATTCATATAAAAACAGGTTCTTTAAAAACTATTATTGCAGGAGGAGTTGCTTTTTTTACTCCAATACAAAAAAAGCATATACAAGCTAAAAATAACCATTCTTTTATACTTTACGATGATTATCAGTCAGTACTTGATACAGATAAAACAAAAATTACCATCGTATTTAACAAGCCTTACGATCTTAAAAAAGGTGGAGAACTAAAATATCAAGGTATAACTATTGGTAGAATTAAAAAAATAACATACGGCAAAAAAATGGATTCGGTTATTATCAAAGCTCTTGTAAATAAAAATTCAAAAGAGCTTTTCAGAAAGGATACGAAAGTATGGATAGTAACACCTGAAATTAGCTTGTCTGGAATAAAAAATCTTGATACGATAATTAATGGTCCTTATATCGCTATAAACCCTGGTAAAGGAGATCTTTGTACAAAGGTTTTGGCCTTAAATGCTCCTCCTAAAAAAGAGATAATAAAAAAAGGATTAAATATTGTTCTTGAAACATCTACATTAGGTTCTTTGAAAAAAAGCTCTCCTGTGTATTACCGGCAAATTCAGATTGGAAATGTAACTGGTTATGAATTATCCTCCACTGCCGACAGAGTATGGATATACATAAATATAAAAACACCTTATACTCCTATTATACGGGGTAACACCAAATTCTGGAATGTATGTGGTATAAGTGTTGATGCTGGTATCTTTTCAGGAGTTAAGATTAAAACTGAATCTGTTGAAGCTATTATGACAGGTGGAATTGCTCTGGCAACTCCCACAAATTATGAAAAAGAAAAAGAGGGCAATTCTGCTCAAAACGGACAACATTTTATTCTTCATGCAAATGTGGAAAAAAAATGGCTTTCATGGAATCCTGTTATTTTGTTAAATTAAGTCAGTGGTGTCTCGTTAGGAAATTGAAAAAAACAAATATAGATAAAATAGACAAAATACGGAAAGTTTAATTGTTTTTTCCGCTATTTTATTCGATACGCTACAAAAATAAATAAACTTCCCTCATGCAAAATTCTAACCGGAGACTACTGAATATAAGTACCTAAGCATAATTAATCTAATATTTCTAAACTAATAAAAAAAGAAAAAGAATTTGGCTTAAAACTGGTTAAAACAACAGATGTAGCTGGTGCAAATATCATTGCATTATCAACAATTTAATTAGAGTTTATTGGGAGAGAAAAATGTTAAAAAAAATTAAGATTATTTGTTTAGCCGGCATATTAGCTCTTGTTTTTGTTTTAGGAATCAGTAGTACGTCAGCTTCCGGAAAGCAATCAGTAAAAAATTTGACAAGTCAAATTGATGATGCATATGGAATACCCGGCCATTACAGTATAGGGATAAATAAAATTAAGAATCCAAAGTATAGATTAGGTCCAAAAGTCAGAGTATTTTATCCTGTAGGTCAGGATAAACCCAAACCTGTGATTTTTTTCTGTCATGGTTTCTTTGCAGTTTTTTATTCAGTTTATGAAGACTATATCAATAATATGGTGAGTCGAGGTGATGTTGTTGTTATTTATTCACCATATCAAATTACCGGAACGCATTCTAACAGATATAAAACGCTCTGGAATGGTTTTAAGATAGCAGTTGAAAAATATAAAAATATCCTAAACATGGATACGAGTAGAATCGGATTTATAGGTCATTCATATGGCGGAGGCGCCTGTCCGAGGATGCTTCATCATGCTATAGTTGATAAAGGATGGGGTGATAATGGTTCATTTATTTATGCTATGCAGCCCTGGTTTGCACTTGAAATGATGTTTAAAGTAGATAGTGAAAAAATTGATCGATGGCAGGAAATACCATCATCAACCAAGGTACTAATACAGGTATCTGATCATGATAGAATTCTTGATAATGATATTGCAATACATGATATATGGGACAATCTTGGAAACATTCCTGTAACAAATAAGGAATATCAGGTATTATTATCTGTATCCAATTCTTCCGGTCAACTTGAGGCAAACCATAGTGTACCATGTACAAAAAAAGTTATTGACGGGCTTGACAGATGGGGGACATGGAGAAGGGCACATGCAATAATTAAAGCTACATTTAATTTGGATCCTGTTGCAAATGAACTTGTATTCGGGCATGGATCAGCAAATGAGGTTTATATGGGCACATGGCTCTATAACAGTAAGGACGTAAAAGGAATAATAACAATGGATAAACCTTACTCATTAAATGCAGAAATAGTAAAAAGGCATTGGTCTGACGGGCACAAATAATTTGGGTGATGGGTTAAGTCTGTAGTTTGTTGCATACGTTACTTGAGAATATTATACTTGACTTTATTCGGTATTTTTTTTACTTTTTTTTAAAAAATAAATATATTGGGGTATCTAAAGAAGATTTTAAGGGAAGACGGTTAAATTCCGTCGCGGACCCGCCACTGTGATCGGGGACTAATGTTGCACAATGCCACTGGCTTTTTTAAAGCTGGGAAGGCGCAACAAATTTAGGATGATCCGAAAGCCAGAAGACCTGCCTCATAAAAACATAATACGGTTTTGAATCTCGTGGTAGGGTTCCAAACAATATTAACGAGGGTGTAAAAGGAAATCCCCGTATCTTATGAATTTGGATATGAGGATTTTTTTTATTTTATAAAAGATAAAAAAGGGATGTATAATTTATGAAATGAAAAAAGTCTTATCATAAAGGTATTATCTTTACCCTCAATATTTTTGCTCTTAAAAGTTGCGTGTCTGTACCTGATTTACATAAGATTTTCTATTAATCAAATATATTTTTAAGGTATTGCTTTTCGGGGAACAATAGCTTCTATTATATTTTATTAGGAACGTGGATGAAATAACTTCCACAAACAGGCACATAGATTGGAAAGTTGTTTTGTTCTTGTTCTATGATTATTTGAAACTTTTAGGAACGTGGATGAAATAACTTCCA
>DAOWNP010000263.1 GCA_030642545.1 Desulfobacteraceae bacterium
AAGATACATAAAAAAAGTTAGCGCATAATCAAGAACAGTTGAAACAGCATAAAGCAGATTAGCTATAATAAACATAAAAAAGCCTCAGTACAAATCAAAATTGAAAAAACAGTTTGTTTTATTTATTTAATTATTTTAAATTAGAATATTTTTTTTGTAAACATGTTTTCAAAAATAAAGGTTTTTTTTATGAAAAAAAGCAATAATAATATTGGGTTTATTGGTGCAGGTAATATGGGATATGCAATGATTAGTGCTATTATAGGCTCAAATCTCTACAAGCCTTCAGATATATCTGTTAGTGATATAAATATTGAAAGTATTAAAAACATAAAAAAAACTTTTAATATTGTTTCTGAAAATAGTAATATAGAACTGTTTTTATCATGTGGAATAATTATTTTGGCAGTAAAGCCTCAACATTTAATCAATTGTTTATCTCAAATTGTAAATAATAAAAAATTTAAAGAGGTAAACGAAAAAAAACTTATAATTTCTATTGCTGCAGGAATTACTATAAAGCAGATAGAATCCGTTTTATATGAGAAAATTGATTTAAATACTCAAAAAAAGTTACCTGTTATAAGAGTTATGCCAAATACACCAGCACTTGTATTGTCTGCTATGTCAGGAATTAGCAAAAATGTTTATGTAACAGACAGAGATTTAAAAAATGCAAAAAATATTTTAAAATCTATGGGAAAGGTGATAGAGTTTGAAGAAAAACAGTTAAATGCTGTTACAGCCATGTCAGGCTCAGGTCCTGCTTATCTTTTTTATCTTGCAGAATCCATGATTGAAGCAGGTTTAGCTTTAGAGCTTGATCCAAAAGAGTCTGTTGCCCTTACTATAGAAACGTTAAAAGGAGCAATTAAGCTTTTGGAAAATAGTTCTGATTCTCCTTTCCAATTACGGAAAAAAGTTACATCTCCTGGAGGGACAACAGAAGCTGCTTTTAATGTATTTGAAAAATATTCAACAAAAAAAGTTATTATTGAAGCTATTTGTGCAGCTGAAAAAAGATCTGTAGAATTATGCAGCTGAAACAGCAATAAAAACTTATAGAATCAGATAAATTTATAAGATCTTGAGAGTCTAAAGTTCTTTTAAGTCATTGATATTACAGGTGTTGGTTCATTCTTGCCGTTATTGCTGCGAAAGCCTGCATTTAGAATAATTCCAACAACATAATGAAGCTTACTGCCGGATCTTTATCCGGCATGACAGTAAGAACTTAGGACTCTTAAATTAACGCCCTTCGGGCGAACTCTTTTTAACATATTGATATTATTAATAAAAAAAATAGAAATTCCTATACTCTCAAGTTATAGATAATATTATAATAAACCGGTAAAATTTTTAATAAAAATCTATAAAAAGGCAGAAACAATGTTTAATGAAACCATATCGTATAATGTTGCATTTTTGGCAGGTTTAGCATCTTTTCTTTCTCCTTGTGTTCTTCCTCTTATTCCTGCTTATTTTACGTTTATTACGGGTTTTACCTTAGAAGAGCTGACAGTAAGTCCTGATAAATCTATAAGAAAAAAAGTAATTTTATCAACACTTGCTTATGTCAGCGGGTTCTCATTTGTTTTTATTTTAATGGGTGCATCTGCTTCTTATATAGGCGGAGTTATTTATAATTATAAAGATGTTATTCGAATTATAGGTGGAATCATTATTGTTATTTTAGGTATTCATCTTACAGGTATTATAAGAATTCCATATCTTGATTTTGAAAAACGTATTAATATAAAAAAAAAACACCATTTCCATCTTTTTGGAACATTTATTGTGGGAATGGCTTTTGGCGCTGGATGGAGCCCCTGTATAGGGCCTTTGCTTGGATCAATTTTGATTTTGGCAGGAGACCAGAAAACAGTGTGGGAAGGTATTTTACTTCTTGGAATTTATTCGGCAGGTTTTGCCATTCCTTTTATTTTGATTTCTGTTTTTATAAATTTTCTTCTGTCCTTTATAAAAAAACTTGTTCGTGTTATAAAATATATAAATATGACTGCTGGAATTATGTTGATTGTGGCGGGGATGTTTCTTGTTACTGATAAACTTCATATTTTAACAGATATTTTTTAAAGGAAAAATTATGAGAATAAAACAGATTTGCTGTGTTTTTTTTATTTTATTGTTTTGTTGCAGTATGGTTTCTGCAAAAGAAATATATTGGAATTCATACAAAGATGGAATGTTAAAAGCTAAAAACAGTAACAAAAAAATTTTTCTTCATTTTTATGCTGACTGGTGTAGATATTGTGTTAAAATGGATAAATCAGTATTTAACTATCCCGAAGTAATTGCTTATCTTAATAATAATTTTGTTGCTGTTAAGGTAAATTCAGATAAAAACAGGAAACTTGCTTTTGATTATAATGTAAGAGGACTTCCTGCATCAATATTTATGGAGTCCGATGGGACTCTTATCGGAAAAAGACCGGGATATATTCCACAAGAAGATTTTTTATTGATTTTAAAAAGTCTTAACAAATAGTTATAGTTTTTTTAGCATTTTACAACAACCCGCAAGGAAAAGGTTATGCAGCAAAACTACTCATGTTTAAAATATCTTTTAAAAAAGGCTGACCTTCCATGTATACCAAATAACAAGTCATATCAACAAACCTGTGTTTTTTTATTGCTTTTTGAAAAAGAATATCCCCATGTTTTGGCAATTCAAAAAGCTTACAACAAGGAATATCCATGGAGTAATCAGGTGGCTTTTCCCGGAGGGCATGTGGAAAAAGGAGATTTAAATAATGAATCTGCAGCTTTCAGGGAGCTTGAAGAAGAAATGAACATCTCTTCTGAAAATGTTGAATGTATTGGATCTATGGGTCATTTTCAAACTATTGGGGAAAAAAATATTGAAGTTTTTCTGGGAATATGGAATGGAAAATATGAAGATATAATATTTGATACCTCAGAAATATCCCAGGTTTTAGAAATTCCGCTAACAGCTCTTTATAATAACCATGTAGAAAAAAAATTTCATGGTTATATTCCATGTGTTGATGATCTTGTTTATCCTCATGATAATTTAATTATATGGGGAGTTACAGCAAGGATGCTCCATTTTTTTATTGAACTTATATTTCCCTGTTTAGAAAAAAATGAATATAAAATTCTAAAATTCTAAAGAAGCAAAGATTAATAACTTAACTTTTAACTTTACGACTGAGGCACGCTAACGGCTGAGATAACCGATTTTAAAAAAGCACCAGCTTTTTAAAATCCGCGCTCATCCTATTGTTAGCACATTTGTCGGAATTACTATTTGTTATCTTTTGCTTGCATGTAAAATAGTAATACCAACTATAGATTCTCCTTCATAGCGTATAATTATATCATCATCTGTAAGTTCACTATCCGTAGCATGACTTGGCTTTTTGAAATTAACATAAAGTACATCTGCTTCAGAATCATATGACGACCACAAATATCCCTTTGGAGATTGTTTTACAGTTGGTATTAAATTAAGATAATTCTGTATAGCTATTTCGACCATATCTGTTTTCTCCTATTAAGATATTTTATCCTGCGCGTTAAAAAAGCAGTAATGATAAATCCATCATTGGTTAGTTCTCGGTATACCACAACAAGAAATTTACCTTTTTCAATTTCTTTAACAGCCAAAAGTTCTTCCTCTCCTCCAGCTAAAATCCTGAATGGGTTTTCTATAGTTTCTAATACTTCCAAACGCATTCCTGCCAATTCACAATGTTCTTCAGTAATGTGCACCCATCTCTCATCCGTCAAACGAATAGGAATTTTATTTTGAGATAGAACAGCTTCTATCATATTCTTATTATATCCTCGCTAAAGATGCTTTTGTTCGCCAAATTTTAAGGATTGTTTGATCCTTGTAGGATTACTCCGCAGATCAAGGATTCGCCATACAACAACTGATGAATTCCCTTCAAGTTTGTAATAAATGGCATATGGAAATCTTTTAGCTAACATTCGATAGTAACCAGAAA
>DAOWNP010000289.1 GCA_030642545.1 Desulfobacteraceae bacterium
TCTCATATTGGCTTCTTTTGCGAGATGGGTAAATATAACAATAGGAACCGGTCCTTTTTCGCTTTTTTTGTGCTGATGTACAGATTTAACACTTATATTAAAGTCTCCTAAAATTCCTGCTATTTTTGATAAAACCCCTGGTTTATCTGCAGCAAAAAACCTGATATAATAATTAGTTGATATTTTATTTATAGAAAGAACAGGTATTTTCCTAATATTTTCGGGCTGGTATGAGAGAGCCGGAACTGTATTTTCAATGCCTGCTTCCATATTTCTGGCAATATCTGCAATATCGCTGATAACAGCACTTGCTGTAGGCATCATACCCGCACCCTGTCCGCATATAAGCATGTCAGATATTGCATCTCCTGAAATAGATATTGCATTTAATGAACCGTTAACATTAGATAAAATACTATCTATGGGAATCATTGTTGGGTGAACACGAGCTTCTATGCAATTATCATGGTTTTTGTTTATAGCAAGAAGTTTTATACAGTATCCAAATTGTTTGGCAAATTTTATGTCAAGAGGAGAAATTTTTGATATTCCTTCAACAAAAATTTCGTTTAAATCTATTATCATGCCATATGCTATGGTTGAAAGTATAGCAAGCTTGTGAGCTGTATCATGCCCTTCTATATCTAAGAAAGGATCAGCTTCGGCAAACCCTTTTTTTTGAGCAAGAAGCAGTGCTTTATCAAAAGTTAAGCCTTCATCTGTTATTTTTGAAAGGATATAATTGCAGGTTCCATTTAAAATTCCGGAGATAGCTGTAATTTTGTTTCCTACAAGAGACTCTCTTATTGTTTTTATTATTGGTATACATCCGGCTACACTTGCTTCATAACCTAAAAAAACGCCTTTTTTTTTAGCTGCTTTAAAAATTTCAACTCCGTTTTTTCCAGCAAGAAGAGCTTTGTTTGCAGTAATAATATGTTTTTTGTTATTAATAGCTTCGAGGATTAACTCTTTTGCTATTTTTTCTCCTCCTATCATTTCAATTACAATATCAATTTTGGGATCATTTATAACTTTTTGTGCATCATTTACTAATACACCTTTTTTGAAATTTATACCTCTGTCTGTTTTGGTGTCAATATCGGCAATTCGTCTTAAAGTAAGTTTTTTCCCTGTTCTTTTATAAATAATATCTTTATTGTCAACAAGTAGTTTTGCTACACCTGTTCCAACTGTACCGCAACCTAAAAGTCCCAAAAATATTTCATCCATATAAACTCCTAATAAAATTCTTCTTAAAAATAAGATATAAAAAAACAGTTTTTATTTATGGATTAAGTAAATTAATTGATAAAATCAACTTATTTCTACAATAACGACTATTTATTGTCAAAATTGTTTTGACTTTTTTTACTAAAAATAATAACTTTCTCTAATATTATTTTATTTATAAGCATAAAAGCTGGAGTTCTGTTTACATGAAAAAACCTTTAACATATGCAGGTGCCGGTGTTGATATTAATAGAGCCAATAAACTTGTTAAATCTATTAAAAAAATAGCTAAAAAGACGTATAATAGCAGCGTAATGGGTGAAATAGGTGGTTTTGGCGGGCTTTTTTCTCTTAATTTGTCAAATTATGATAAACCGGTTCTTGTAAGTTCTACAGATGGTGTTGGAACAAAGCTTAAAATTGCATTTATGATGAACAAACATGATACCATAGGAATAGACCTTGTAGGTATGTGTGTAAATGATATTATCGTAAATGGTGCAAAACCTCTGTTTTTTCTTGATTATCTTTCAATGGGTGTTTTAGATAACCAAATAGCTGAAAAAATTGTGGATGGTATTGCAAAAGGATGCAAAATTGCAAATTGTGCTCTTATTGGCGGAGAAACAGCAGAAATGCCAGGATTGTATCAAACAGGAGAGTATGATCTTGCAGGATTTACTGTTGGAATGGTAGATAATAATAAAATTATTGATGGTTCTGACATTCGGGTAGGACATAAATTAATTGGTATTGCTTCAAGCGGTCTTCATAGTAATGGTTATTCTCTTGCAAGAAAAATATGCTTTGAGGAACTTGGTTTGAAAATAGATTCCTATATTCCTGAACTTAAAAAAACAATTGGTGAGGAGCTTTTAGAACCCACTAAAATATACACAGATATAATTGAAAGCATGCTGAAAGACTTGCCTATCCATGGTATTGCTCATATAACAGGAGGTGGAATACCTGAAAATATTATAAGGGTGATACCTGACACATGCAAGATTGAGGTGGATTCTAAATCATGGGATCCACACCCGATTTTTCATTTTTTAAAAAAAGGTGGGAATGTTGTCAAAGATGAGATGTTTCGTACTTTTAATAATGGAATAGGACTTGTTGTCGCTGTTCCTGAAAAAGCATCTCAGGATGTTTTGGAGCGTCTTTCGGTTATGAATGAAAAAGCGTATATTATAGGCAGAGTAAGTGAATGTAGAAAATCTGAAAAAGAGAAGTTTGTATGGATTGATTAAAAAAAAAGGATCTTCCTTTGAAAAAAAACAGTATATTTAAAAAATTTTTATCATGGATATCTGCGGGTCAGGAGAAAAAACCTGTTTGTCAAAAATGAGTTGCAGCAAAAGATAACGCCCGTAGGGTGATAAAAAACAGAAAAAAAGCATGATTATATTAGGGATTGAGTCTTCTTGTGATGATACAGCAGCAGCTGTTGTATCATATGGGCAAAAAATTTTATCATCTGTTATTTCATCTCAAGTTGATATTCATAATATGTATGGTGGTGTAGTTCCTGAACTTGCATCAAGAAAACACATAGAATCCATATCTATGGTTGTAGATAAGGCTATAACTAATGCAGGTATCAGTATTAAAGATATTGATGGGGTCGCTGCTACCATGGGTCCCGGTCTTATTGGTTCTCTTTTGGTGGGATTTACTTTTGCCAAGGCTTTTTCATATGCTAATAATCTTCCATTTTCCGGAGTCGATCACCTGAAAGGTCATATAAACTCGCTTTTTTTAGATAACAACCCACCATTATTTCCTTTTGTAGCCCTTCTTGTTTCAGGAGGACATACAGCTCTTTACTATGTTAAAGATCATATAGATATAAAGCTTTTGGGACAAACACGAGATGATGCAGCAGGTGAAGCCTATGACAAGGTATCAAAAATGCTTGGATTAGGATATCCCGGAGGCAGAGTAATAGATGAACTTGCAGAAAAAGGAGATAAAGAAAAAATATTTTTTTCAAGACCGTATTTGGATAAAAAAGCATTTGATTTTAGTTTTAGTGGAATTAAAACTGCTGTAAACCGTTATATTCAAACACATAATGAAAGTTACAGAGAGAATATCTCTCATATTGCTGCAGGTTTTCAGGAAGCTGTAGTGGATGTTCTCTCTTTAAAACTTATAAATGCTGCTAAAAAAACAGGTTGTGATAAAATAGCAATTGTAGGTGGTGTTGCAGCAAACAAAAGGCTAAGAGACAAAA
>DAOWNP010000344.1 GCA_030642545.1 Desulfobacteraceae bacterium
AATATAAAACTTTGTGTCTTAGCAGTAAGTCTTGGTGACTGTGAAACTTTAATCCAGCATCCTCCGTCCATGACCCATTCATCATATTCAAAAGAAGACAGAATATCCGCTGGAATTGCTGACGGTCTAATACGGCTTTCTGCAGGCATTGAACATCCAGATGATATCATAGATGATTTAAAAGAAGCCTTTTTATTCCTAAAACCTTAAAAAATTACAAATATTATGAAAATAGTCTACATACATTATCATCTAAAAAGAGGCGGGGTTACAACCGTAATCAAACAGCAGGTAGAAGCTGTGAAAAAAAGTTGTAGTGTTCTTATACTAACAGGAGAGAAATCTGATATAAAAATTGATACTGAAGTTAAAGTTATTGACGGGTTGGGTTATGATAATACT
Source organism: Desulfobacteraceae bacterium (assembly GCA_030642545.1). Taxonomy (GTDB): domain Bacteria; phylum Desulfobacterota; class Desulfobacteria; order Desulfobacterales; family DAOWNP01; genus DAOWNP01. Next base: position 403 of record DAOWNP010000344.1, read on the forward strand.
GATATAGAGAATAAAAATCCTGAATCAATAGCTGCAAATATCATAAAAACTATATATGGAAAATGGCATGATGGTTGTGATATTATCCATATCCATAATTCAATTCTTGCAAAAAACAGAAATTTTTTAAAAATAATTGATGCTTTAAAACAATATAATATCCCTCTATTTCTTCAAATACATGATTTTGCAGAAGACGGGCGGCCAAACGCTTATTTTTTAAAAGAAGAATATACTAAAGATTGTCACTATGGAGTTATTAATACAAGAGATTATAAAATATTAAAAGATGCTGGATTGAAAAATGAAGGTCTACATCTTCTTGAAAACATGGTTAGTCCTTTAGATTGCAGCTGCGGGGGAAAAATACCTGAAAATTTTGTTCTTTATCCTGTAAGAGCTATAAGAAGAAAAAATATAGGTGAAGCAATCCTTTTGTCTCTTTATTTTATAGATAACACCTCACTTAAAATAACACTTCCTCCAGGAAGTCCTGCAGATATTGTAAGTCATAATAACTGGAAAAAGTTTGCAAGAAAAAACAAATTAGATGTTGTTTTTGAAGCATCACTTTTACAAAACTACTTAGATCTCGTAAAATCAGCAAAATTTATAATTACAACCAGTATTACAGAAGGGTTTGGCTTTGTTTTTTTAGAGCCTTATACAGCAGACAAAATAGTAAAAGGAAGGAAGTTAAATGATATTTGCTGTGATTTTGAAAAAAAAGGAATTCTTTTAAATTCTATGTACAACTCTTTAATAGTGCCTTTAACCCTTGCTGAGAAAGAAAAATTTTATAAAAGATGGGAAAAAACCATATTAAAAAGTTATGCCTGTTTTAACCGTTTTATAGAAAAGAAAGAGATTAAAGAAAAATTTAGAAAAGTTATATCAGATTTTCATTATATAGATTTTGGTATGTTACATGAAGAAAATCAAAAACAAGTTTTATCAAAAATCATATCAGATGATAAATACAGGCAAGATGTTTTATCTCTTAACCCATTTTTATCTGAAATTAATAATACATCTGTTTATAAAAAAAACATATGCATAAATAAACAGAAGGTTCTTTCAAATTATAATATAGATATCTACTCAGATAAGTTGAGAAATATATATGATAAGGTAATTAATATTAAAGTTTGTCATAAAATTGATAAGAATTCTCTTTTAAATAAATTTCTTGATCTTGAAAGATTCAGCCTTCTTAAATGGAATCTTTAAAACAGGTAATTTATTGTGGACAAGATACTTTCATTTTTACTGGCGATTGTTATTTCAAAAGCTGTATTTTGTAACAGACTGCTAATAGACTCTTGAGCCAGAGTATAAACAAAAAGCCAGTGATTTTTCAAAGTTAGTATTTTGATGCTTCCGCAAGATATCACGGAGAAAAAATGATAAGAAAAAAAAACAGTTTTATCAAACTCATTCGATTGTGGGGGATTGTTTTTTTGATAACACTTGCAGGTATCATTATTGTTATTGATATTGTCACCTCCTATCAAAATTTCATTTATCGTGTTGATAAAATGCGCATAGATTATCTTAAACAGCAGAAACAGATAATCAAACGTGAAGTTAAGAGTGTTGTTAATATGATTAACTATGAAAAAGCACAAAGAGAGGCATTGGCAAAAACTAAAATTAAATCAAGAGTTTATGAGGCGTACAGCATCGTTCAAAATATCTACAGGCAAAACAAGAAGTTGAAGAGTAATGACGAGATACAAAGAATGATTGTGGAGGCATTAAGACCGATTCGTTTTAATGATGGTACAGGGTACTTTTTTATTGATTCGTTATCAGGCAAGAATATTCTTTATCCAACGCATCTTTCTTTTGAAGGTCAAAATATTATTAATTTACAGGATTCCAGAGGTAAATATATTATAAAAAAAGAGTTCAAATTGCTGAGAGAAAAAGGCGAGGGATTTGTAACCGGTTATTGGCCAAAACCGGTTGCAGATTCCACAAAAGATTTTAAAAAAATTACATTTGTAAAATTATTTAAGTCGTATGACTGGTCAATAGGTACAGGGTTGTATGTGGATGATGTTGAAAAACAGATAAAAGCAAAATTGATGGAGCAGATTAATAATATCCGTTTTGGTAAAAATGGATATATTTTTGTTGATGACTGGCAAGGGATGTCTATAGCACATGGCACGCAACCTGATCTTATTGGTACTGACATGTGGGAGTATGAAGATAGCAGAGGTACCAAAACAACACAGAGCCTTATCGCTGCTTCAAAAAAGAAAACCGGAGGTTATCTCTCCTACTGGTGGCGAAAACCGGATACAGGAAAAGAACGTCCCAAAATCGCTTA
>DAOWNP010000183.1 GCA_030642545.1 Desulfobacteraceae bacterium
CCAGCGAAAAATTATTGAAAACAGGATTCTTGTTAATATAATAATGTATATTGAAAATAATCCTTATTTATTAGATAATAAATCACTTGTGCTTAGTAATAAAAATTGGCATAAAGGTATTTTGGGTATTATTGCATCAAGGCTTGTTGAAAAATATTACAAACCTGTTTTTTTAATTTCTATCCAAAATAATATTGGTGTTGCATCAGGAAGAAGCATTCCAGGATTTAATCTTTATAATGGACTTTGTTCCTGTAGTGAGTATCTTACAGGTTTTGGCGGACATGCAATGGCTGCCGGTTTTAAAATAGATGAAGAAAAAATTGAAGTTTTTAAGGAAAAATTTGAAAAAATTGTTTTTGAAACAACTAATGCAAAAATATTTGAGCCTGAAATATTAATTGATTATCAATTGTCATTTGATGATATAACAGATAAACTCTTATATGAACTTGAATTATTACAACCTTTTGGGCCTGAAATGGAAGAACCTTTTTTTCTATCAAAAAATGTTAAAGTGTGTTTTTCAAAAAAAATTGGAGAAAGTCATAGATATATGGTTTTAAATCAACCTGAAAGTAAAATGAAAACTAAAATTAATGCCATAAAATTTAATGCAGACAGTGATGATTTTAAAAAAGATTTCTTTGATGAAATTGTTTTTAAATTAAGTTATAACTATTATAATAATAAAAAAAGTAAACAAATTATAATAGATCAGATGTAAAATTTTGTTTTTAATTTATTAAGTTAAAATTAAATAAGGAAAAATTGTATGGCTAAAATATTTAGACCCAGTCACAGGGAATCAACAATTTTATCTAACATTGAATCTTCAAAAGAGTTTGAGCGGAAAAAAATAATAAAAAAAGCTAAAGAAAATGTAGAATCTTTAAGTAATGCAATAGCCATGAAACTTATTGAACAAAATCTTATTGAAACTACAAATAAAAATGAGATTGAGAACCAAATACTGCTTTGTTTAAAAGATTTAACCCGTGCTGAAGATTTTGATGTGGATTACAAAGTTGCTCCATTTAAAAATATTGTTTCAAATCCTAATATTGTCAGTATTTATGTTGCAGTATTTGTTATTGAAGATCTTATTAATCATAAAGATATTATAGATATATATGGAGCAGATGACGAGATTTATTATTGTATTAACAAGCAGGTTGTAAAACATCTGAAATAATTTATCTTGGCGTTAAAATTTTAGATCCATAAAAAATAATAGAACTGTAGCAATAAATGAGTTCATCATTAAAATCAAAACTAATTAACGGTCCTTTTGATGATCCAGGGCTGTATATTTATTTTCCTTTAGTAAACAGGGCATTTTTATTTGATTTAGGGTCTATAAATTCTCTTTCCATAAAAGAAATTCTTAGAATAAAAAAAATATTTATATCTCATACACATATTGATCATTTTTGTGGTTTTGATCATTTTTTGAGAATAATGTTAGGACACAATAAAACGGTACATATTTTTGGTCCTGATGGGATATTAAAAAATATTGAAGGTAAGTTGTCGGGATATACATGGAATCTCGTAGAAAAATATCAACAAGGCTTGGTTTTAATTGTTTCAGAAGTAGGCAGTAAGTTTATTAAAACAAAAAAATATTTATGCAGAGAAAGATTTCTATCCTCAGATTCTTTTGAACAAACAGCTTTTAAAGATGTTTTGGTAAATGAATCTGGAATAAAGGTAAAAACAAGAATATTAGATCATGGTATTTCCTGTTTAGCATTTTCTATAAAAGAGAGGGATTTCATTAATATAGACAAATCTGCATTAATGAAATTAAAAATTATGCAGGGACCATGGATTAACGATTTCAAACATGCTTTATATACTGATAAAAATCAGGAATCAATCTTTGTATTTAGCACAAAAAAAATAGCAGCAATACACAATATAAATTTATTTTAAAAGAATTAGCTCAAAAAATTGTGAGAATAACTCCTGGCCAAAAAATAAGTTATGTTACTGATGTATTATATAGTGAATCAAACAAAAAAAAAATTATATCACTGTGTATGAATTCATCCCATATTTTTATAGAAGCATGCTTTTTAGAAAAAGATCAAAAACTGGCTTTTTGTAAAAAACACCTTACAGCTTATCAGGCTGGTAAATTAGCAAGGCTTTCAAAAGCAAAAAAAATCACTGTTTTTCACTTTTCCCCAAGGTATTTAAATTTATCAGACAGTTTAGTTAATGAAGCATTGTCTTCATACCATACTATTACAAAATGTTAATTTGTTTTAATTTAATTTATATGAAAGTCTATGGTCAAAAAAAACATTTTTTTGACCGTAGACTTTCATGCTTTGTTGTACTCATCTGAGTATGGATGTTCTTTAACAACCCATCGACAGGTGGATGCAAAACGCTAATTTATCCAATTTTTCTGCGTTGAAAAATTGATTTTGATCCTCTTCAATACAAAGACATATACCTATGGTCAAAATAATTTTTCGTATTGAACACCTGAAGAAATTTTCATTCCGTAATCCCTCATTGTTCCATAATACCTCTTCTATATAAACTGGCAAGAAGAATTCCCAGTTTTTTCATATGAACATTAATTTCATCGAGTGTTTTGCTGCTATCATTCCTAAATGTTAATACTATCCCAATAAGAGCAGCACTAAAACTATGTGAAAAATATCTTACATCTTTTTTTAATCCTATATTGACTAAAACCTGGTCAACCAGTCTTAAATAATAACGCTGAACAGTGTTAAATTTTTGGACAATTTTTTTTTCAACGCCACCTTTTATCATAAAATGAGTAAACATCTGGCATGTGGCTTCATTATTAAGCAGGTAATCAATAACATCAACAGCAAAACTTTCAATAGTCAGCGTACCTTCTTCCATCTGAATTTCAAATTGCTGTTCAATAATAATTATATCACGTATTAATGCTTCTGCAAAAATATCATCTCGACTGGGGAAATAGCGATACAAAGAAGCAGCTGATATTCCTGCTTCATCAGCAATATCTCTCATTCCTATATCTTTGAAATCTGCTTGCTGAAAAAGCTTTAAAGCCGCATTTATAATAAGAGTTTTTCTAAGCTCTCTTTCATCTTCCCTCATTTTAATAAAAGTTGATTTATCTTTCATAGTTTAAATTCTTATTTAATAATTTAAGTTAAAATTTATAATATAATTTAATATCAGTTTAAAAAAAATAATATGTTTTAATAATCTAAAATCACAAAACCTCGACAGATTGTTACAGAATAAAAATTTCTTCTGTGTTCAAGGCAGAAAATATATTTGACCACAGGCATACTTAGTTGTATTCCGAGGATCAAATTTATTTTCTAACGCAGAAATTTGGATAAATTAGTGTTTTGTATGCGCCTGTCGACAGGAATAGCTATTCCAGCAATTCACTTGTTTATGGAAATTATTTCGTCCTCGTTCATAGATCAGGATTTCCTGTTTTAATAATAATTGATACAAGATTATGCATGTATTGTCTTTTCTGCTCTTTTGTAGCATTTGGATAATGAATATATGTTAATACAACTCCTGTAAGAGTTGCAAAAAAAGCTTTTGAGAAAAAAAGTTCATTCTTTTTTTCTGTTGATTGAACAATTTCATCAAAAAAACTAATAAAATATGCCTGGGCTGCAATAAACTTATTTTTTACACGATAGTTTATTTCATCGCGTGTCAGGAAATGACACATTAATTGAAATGTCGATTCATTATCAATTAAATAATCAATTACTACAAACGCCAAATCATCCAAAGTATTCTGGCCACAATCTAATGTTTTTTTGAGCTTTATTTTTATTTTTTTTATTTCCTGAATAAGAGCTTCAACAAAAAGATCATCTCTACTTGGGAAATATCTATATATTGAAGCTGCTGACACGCCTGCTTCTCTTGCAATATCTCTCATTCCGATTTTATGGAAAATTTTTTTTTTAAATAGCTTGAAAGTGGCTTTAATAATAATTGCTTTACGGATTTCTCGTTCATCTTCTTTTAATTGCAGAAATGCTGATTGATCGTTCATAAGGAAATATACCTTAAAAAATTAGTAAAATTATAGAATTAATAAAAAAAGTGCGAAAATAAAAATTAATATCCGTATACTACTATTTACAATAATAAACAAAGTTTATTATAAAACCAAGAACTTTTTAAAAGTTATTAACAATAATATAAAATAGATTGGACATATTTTATATTATTTCCAAAATGGCTTTTTTATTTAATAGTAAAATATTTTATGAAAATTAATCCTGTATATTGTTTTTATAATCACTTATTTTATCCGCGTCCCTTATTATTTTCTGGGATGAAATTTATTATGGATTTTTTTTAAATATGCAATATTGACATGGGTATAGATCTGAGTAGTTGAAATATCAGCATGACCCAACATTACTTGTACAGCTCTTATGTTTGCCCCCCCCTTTAACAGATGTGTTGCAAATGAATGTCTTAAGCTGTGAGGTGTTATATTTTTTTCTATTTTTGATAAAATTGCATATTTTTTTATGTTTTTCCAAACACCTTGTCTTGACATAGCATTTCCTGCTCTTGCTGTAAACAGGAAAACTGAACTATGAGATTTTAATAATAAAGGACGTATATTCAGGTAATACCCATTTATTTTTTTTTGTGCTGATAAACCTATAGGAATAAGTCTTTCTTTTGAGTTTTTCCCATATACTTTTATAAATCCTGCATCAAAATTAACATCTCTGCATTTTACTTTAACAAGTTCTGAAACTCTTAATCCTGCTGCATATAAAAGCTCAAGCATAGCAGCATCTCTTGCTTCTTTAGGTTTATTTATATCAGGAGCAGATAAAAGAGCTGAAACCTCTTTGATTGATAAAACATTAGGAAGATTTAATTCTGTTTTTGGAAGATCTATGTGTTTTGTTGGATTTTTTGTTATTATTTTTTCGTTTGTAAGATATTTATAAAAACCTCTTAAAGAGATAAGTGTTCTTGCTTTTGTTTTTGAATTTAAGTTCCTGCAAGAAAGATGTTTTAAATACTCTTTTATTAAACTACTATCTGTAGATATTATTGAAATTTTTTTTATGTGAATAAATTTTAAAAAATCGGTGATATCGTGAATATATGCTTTTATAGTTTTTGAAGAAAGCCTTTTTTCAATAAGCATAAAATCATAATATTGTGCAATTATTTTTTTTGCTTGTTCCATAGGACATTTCGCTTATTTGAAAAAGAGTTTTTAGAATTAATAAGTTATAATCACAACATATGAATAAAAAAAGAGTAGACATTTATATTAAAATAGTCAATAATAATCTGGATTTTAACAAA
>DAOWNP010000121.1 GCA_030642545.1 Desulfobacteraceae bacterium
ATTGTAATTGATGTTTAAATTAGGATGAAGGTAATGTTCCTGAAAAACAAACCCGAATACATGCCGCCTGAATCTGTTTTCATCTATTGATTCAATGTTTCCATTATGATCAATCTTTGAAATTTCAGGGCTTGTAGATTTACCGTAATATCTAATTTTATACGTATGATTAGGCAAGTAAAATTCTATTGTCGGCGTAATATCAGAGATTCCAACATCCGGATGATCAATAAGGCTCAAAATGTTTAAAAATGTGCTTTTCCCGGAACCTGACCAGCCTACTACTGCAATAATTCCTTTCAGCGGGATCTCTTTTTCTTTAATATTTAATATTTTTTTGCCATTATATGTTTTGTAGATATTTTTCAAAACAAGTTTGCTGCCACTTAGCATAAACACTCCTCAATTCAGGTATATAAACCGTCACATAATTAATTGCGCTGCGTTATCGGTCGTCGAAGTATTACAATACGCCTTCCTCCCTATAGCCTTGTGCAATTAATTATGTGACAATCTATAGATAAAAGGATATCCATCTAAATAAGGTCCTGGACATAAGATGATAGCAGATTTTTTCCCATTATTTATCAATCTTGCTATACGTAGCACGCTTGGCCTGGCTTCCTTGCTTTACTGACCTGGAAGAAGAACAAGCCGGAAACCACCGTTATGACTCCTTGAGGACGGGTCGTTCCCGCTTCTACCCGCTGCCCTAATGTATGAAGGACTATCGTACCAGGAACCGCCACGAAGAACCCGGTACGAACCTGACTTAGGCCCTTTTGGATCAATTACAGAGTTAGAGGGATACTCCCCATCCCAGTCATGGCACCATTCCCAAACATTACCGTGCATATCATACAATCCCCAAGCATTGGGTTTTTTTGAACCAACTCTATGAGCATATTTTTCCCCTGTATCCCTGACGTTTTTGTCATACCAGGCATACCCCCCTATTTTTTTGTCACTGCTGCCGAAATAAAATCTGGTTTTACTCCCTGCCCTGCAAGCATACTCCCACTCTGCTTCCGTGGGAAGTCTGTATTTGCTGTCACCTTCTTCATTGTTAACTCTTTTAATAAACTCCTGTGCATCATTCCAGGATACATAAACTGCAGGATTATTATCCGCATCACAAACATATTTGTTCCCTGACCATGGCAAAGTACCCATAACCGCCTGCCACTGACCCTGTGTTACCTCTGTTGTCTGCATATAAAACCCCCTTGACAGAGTCACACTGTGCTCTTTTTCATCATCATCTCTGCCAGATTCACCAAACGGGCTCCCCATCATAAATGTTCCTGGCTCAATTTTTACAAACTCCATGCCTATGGATTTTGTAAAATCAGGCTGTTTAAAAATCCCGGTTATTATTGCAACCGGATTAAACTTACTCTTTCTATCAGGATTAGAAATATCTTCTGTAAATGCTGTTTCCATTATTGTAAATGCTGAATATGGAAAATCTTTTGCCTCTGATACCCATTGCCTCTTTTTTATAGCATGTATTTGAAGGGTTGGAGATTTATTCATGGAAAGTAACAGCAGATTGTTTGCAGCTGGATAATATCTGCTGTTTTGTTCAACTGCTTTTTTAAAATTTTTTTTAGCTTGTTTTTTTGCTCCGGTTTTATACAAGGCAATTGCATTAATATTTAAAAATGCAGGATTTTGCGGAGCCAGATCAACCAGTTTTTTTGATATGGTTAATTTCTCTTCCCAATTTTTTTCCATCAGGAAGTGTGCCTGAAGATATTTGGAGTTTTCTGTTTTTGATACATTTTCCTTTAAAACTGTGTACAACTTTACGGCTTTTTCCATATTACCTGTTAAAACAAAGTTTATTATCTTTATGGATATTCCGTTTATATATTCGTTTCTGTTTTTTTCTGCTGTTATGTGAAGACCGTCTATTATTCCACTGGATCTTATTAAATTCATTTCAGCATTGATCCCAAGAGCAGAAAGAGAGGTAAAGCAGTAAGCCATTTCAATAAAAGCTTTTCTACTTATATTGTGCTTTAAAGAAATGTTGAGTGTTTTAAGAGCATTTTTTATGCTTTCTTCATCCATTCTGCTGCCGATAATTGCAGCCTCTCTTCTTAATTCCTGTGCTGTTTTTTTGTCTCTGCTTGTAACAGTTTCAACAAGTTTTTGCGTTATAAAGGCAACTGTTTCCTGAATTTTTTCAGCAGCCATAGCTTTACTGTTTTCAATCTTTTTTGCTGTCAAAACTGATGAAGCTATTAATAATGCTAAAACTATACAAATTGCAAAAAAACCAGCTCTTTTAAAATTCATATTTTTTTCGTATCCTTAGCTTTTAAGATATGACAGATAAGCATTAAATGCCTGCCTGTTATTCTTATTTTTTGTTTATGCAAAAACCATCTTTTTCTATGCAAAAACCATCTTTTTCGGCTTTCTCACTGTACATCTGCCTTGGTTTACTACTGCCTGGAAGCAGAACAAGCCGGAAACCGCTGTAATGGTACCGGTGGGACGGATCACGTCTGATGCGGCCCGCTGACCGGACGTTCCAGGGACTACCATACCAGGATCCACCACGAAGAACCCGGGCAAAACCCCAATAATTTAATAAAGGATTTTTACAGGAATGTCTGCTATAACCATTTTTATCATATAAATCCTCACACCATTCCCAGACATTGCCATGCATATCATACAATCCCCACGCATTGGGTTTTTTTGAACCGACTTTGTGAGCATACTTCTCCCCTGTATCCCAGGTGTTTTTACCATACCAGGCATAATCCCCTAATTTTTTATCACTGCCCCCGAAATAAAATCTGGTTTTACTCCCGGCCCTGCAAGCATACTCCCACTCTGCTTCTGTGGGAAGTCTGTATCTGCCATCAACTTTTTCGTTGTTAACTTTTTTAATAAACTTCTGTGCATTATTCCAGGATACATAAACAGCAGGATTATTATCTGTATCACGAACATATTCTTTCCCTGACCATGGACAGGTACCCATAACCGCCTGCCACTGTCCCTGTGTTACCTCATATTTGGCCATATAATATCCATCCACACATACTTCATGAACTGGTTTTTCGTCTGAATCACCATCATCACTGCCCATCTGAAAACATCCCTCAGGTATCCACACAAATTTCATACCTATGGAGTTTGCAAGTTCCTTTAATCTTATCTTTATCTTTAAATTTTTTCTCTGTCCAGAGCTTAAAACAATCTCCCTGTTTTTTGCTACATAAGAATCTTTTGATACTTTTATATTGTATGTTCCTGGAGCAAGCTCCATTCCCTGATAAAAGGGTTCACTTATTCCTGATATTTCTATTTTTGCATCCACAGGTTTTACAGACACATACAATTTTGCTTCATTATTCGGTTTTTTCATACCAATTTGAGTAAACATTATGGCATAAACAGGATATAAAAACCCCACTGGCTCTGGTTCCCATTTATTCACACTTGGGGTTTTTATTATGAATACAGGTGGCTTGCCCTGATTTGCCAAATTATAGTTTATGGCAGCTGGTTTGTATTTTGTATTTAGCTTATGAGATCTCTCAAAAAGAGACTTACTGACTTCTTGCATATTTATATGATAGGCGGCAATACCCTTGTAATTTAAATATAATGAATTATATTTTGAACACAGAATTAAATATTCTGATATGCTAAACCGTCTGCCCCAGTCGTTTACTGCCAAATATTCGGCTTCAAGATATACAGGATGATCTTTACGTTTTCTTTTCTTTTTTTCAAACAAATTTTTTACTTTTTTGTACAGCTTTTTTGCACTTTTTTCTTTCCCCTGCCTCATCAGGTTTATAACCTGAATTGACAAACCTTTTATGTATTTTACAGGCTCTTTTTTTTCTGAAAGCATAAGCCCTTTTACGATGCCGTTTGATCGAATATAGTTTAAAACAGGGTTTACTCCACTGTGCGCTAAACAGGAATAATAATATGCCATGTCTAAAAATACTTCTCTATTGTATGAGTATCTAAGTGATTTTGACAAATCTACAAGCGCACTGTTTAAGCTTGCTTTATCACCTTTTTCTCCTGTTTGCATAGCAATTTCATGCCAGCTTGCTGCCAGTTTGTTTTTTGATGTACCTAACGATTTTGCATCTGCATAATCTCTGGTTATTTTTACTACTGCCTGTTTGGATATCAAGGTAAAAATATCTGCATTGCTATCATCGGCTGTTTTATATAAATATATTCCAGCAACATACAGCAAAGCTATGATTAAACAAATTGGCAGCAAAATCCGGCCTGATTTTCGATTTTTATTCTCTTTATCTTTTCCCATATCTTCTCATTCTCATTTTTGACTTTATATTGCACAGGTTGTTACGGAATGGAAAATTTCTTCCTTGTTCAAGGCAGAAAATAGATTTGACCACAGGCATACCCGTTGTATTCCGAGGATCAAATTTATTTTCTAACGCAGAAATTGGATAAATTAGTGTTTTGTAACAGCCTGTGCAGTAAAGTAACAGGTTTTTAATTTTCATAAATTTAATAACATCATTGTCCAATGTTGGTTTTTTTTGCATAGCTCCGCTCCTTCGGTTACAAGTTATAAAATATAATCATAATTAGAAGCATCAATATAATTAGAAGCATCAATAAACTCAAAAAAGAATGTAACCATTTAGCGTAACCTGTATTTATACTATCAATTTGGATACAAAAAAACAGTAACTTACCACGATAACAATATATCCAATACCTGACTGAACTCTTTATTTTAGACAAATCAACATGCTGTTACAGAATAAAAAAACACAATAATTTTTAAAAAAACAGTAATGTCCGGTCAGGTATTTGCATATGACGATTTAAAATTTTTTACAAGAATTTTTATTTTTTTCAAAGAACAAAAGGATAAACGATTAGATTCAAAAACCTAATTAGACATTACAAAACAGTATTAAAAAAGTTTTTTATATTTTTTTAGTGAACAGTGTTTTTAACAACATTATAAAAAAAGCAACCCTTGCTATAGCAAAGATTGCTTCAAAAAAAAATATATCTAAAAAAAATATAAAAAAAATTTCTATGAAGAATTAGCTTTTATCTGCTGATTATAAAATGATATTAATTCCCGACGATTTAACATTCCAATTAAAATCCCATAATCATCATCTTTTACAATTGGTAAACTATCTATATTTTTTTGGGTAAATTTAATTAAAGCTGTATTTAAATTTTCTGAAAGAGTTGCAAAAATCATTTTATTTTGAATAATATCTTTCATTACTATTAAATTATCTACATCATCAGAAAATAGTACACTTCGTATATCAGTACTTGAAAAAACCCCAATTAATCTATTGTTTTTATCTTTTACAGGAAAATAATGCTGCTTTGTTTCTGAAAAAATTTTTTTAAAATCAGATAAAAGCATATTTTCAGGAATAACTTCAACTTTCTTTATAAGATGTATCAAATCTTTTATTTTTATAGCTTGAAGAACATCAACCATAAATTCACCCCTGTGAGCAGGAGAACTGATTTTATTTTTTACCTGACATCCAAAAATCGACCATTTTTTTGACATCATATGTGCTAAAGAACAAACAAGCAGGCTTGGTAAAAGAAGGTGGTAGGAATTAGTCATTTCACTGACAAATATAATGGTTGATACAGGAGTATTTGATACTGCTGAGAAAAAACCTGCCATTCCTACTATTACAAATGAACCTGGACTACTTATAAGAGCAGGAGACAGCATATGAAACAGCTTCCCGACCACACCTCCTAATGCCCCGCCTATTACAATAGAAGGCCCAAAAACCCCACCGCTTCCTCCAGAACCTATTGAAAATGATGTAGTCAGAATCTTACCAAATGCGAGTAGTATAAGAAAAGAGATGGAGAGTTCTAAAAAAATTGCCTGCTGAGCATATCCATAACCAAAAGCCAGTGTTTGAGGCAGAAAATAACCGATACAGCCTGTTATTAATCCTCCAATTGCAGGTTTATAATGATTCCCTATATTCATTTCTTTAAAAAAACCAGTAATCCCATAAAAGGATTTAACATATAAAAACCCTGCACCCACAAGAATAAAAGTCAAGACTATATAAGGTCCAAGCTCTATTGGATTTTCAAAAATAAAATCAGGAGATTTAAATAAAGATCCCCATCCAAAAAACATGCAAAAAACGCAATAAGCTACCACAGATGCTATTCCTGAGGGTATAATCACTTCAGATTCAAATTCAGGATCCCTGTATAATACCTCGGCTGAAAAAAGTGCTCCTGCAAGAGGTGCCCTGAAAATACTGCCTACACCTGCCCCTACTCCCACAGCAAGCATAATTCTTCGCTCTCTGTCTGAGAGTTTTAATTTTGTTGCTAAAAAAGATCCAAACCCTGCTCCAATTTGTGCAATAGGACCTTCCCTTCCTCCTGATCCGCCTGTGGTAAGTGTTATGGCTGACGCTATTGTCTTAATAAAAGGTACCCTGCCTCGTATAAAACCATTTTTCCTGTGATATGAATCTATTGCGGCATCTGTTCCATGTCCTTCAGCTTCAGGTGCAAAAGTATAGACAAGCCAGCCGCTAACCACTCCTCCTATTGCAGGTAAAAATAATAAAACCCATTTATTTAAAACCGTTGTAGTTGGTTTCAAAAAATGGGCTTCACCTAATGCAGCAGGAGGCCTGTAGCCAGCAATAAAATCCATAAAAAAATGGCTTCCATATACACATAAATAATGGAAAATAACAGAACCAGTACCTGCTATTAATCCTATTAAAACATAATAAAATGTAAATTTACCGGCTTGAATAATTTTATCAGGCCGTTTACTAACAAAAACAGATTTTATGTTTTTTTTAATCAAACAGGTGTACTCCTTATTTTATATTTAAATAAAAACTCAGTAGTGTCTGGTTAGAATTTTGCACGACAGGCTGTTACGGAATACAAGCTTTAAAATTCTCTATACAATATAGCCTAAATTTTGCAATACTATTGTACAGTATTTTGTGTATAAAAAAATATTTTATTTAATTCTGTAACAGCCTGAATAGGGAAGTTTATTTGTTTTTGTAGCGTATCGAATAAATCTCGTAGAATTTCTTAGTGCAGCGCAGCCAAAAAATTGCGATTGTTTGAGCGAGGCACGAGCGAGTTTCGCAATTTTGGTGAAGCAAACTTA
>DAOWNP010000250.1 GCA_030642545.1 Desulfobacteraceae bacterium
CTATATATCCATATGTTATATTAAGATGTTTTTTTAAATATCTAAAAATCAACAAGGCTGTCATAAGGGCAAATACGAAATGAATATACTTAGGTACAATATCATTACCTAAGTATAGAGGTATCATATAAATGAGATCCAAATTCATTGGATAGTATGAATATTCGTAAGCTGGAATCTGGTATATTCCACCATGTTTCAAATAAAGCTCAGGCACAGAGAGATGATGGATTAAAGCATCACGGCTGACAGGAGGAACACTGCCAAGAATAATTATAGAAATAATCTCAACAGCTATACACCCAATAAGAAACAGATTCAGATATTTTTTTGTACCCATTGATTTAAGCTGTCTCAGCTATTTTGAATATGCCTGTGTTTTACTTTAATGCCCTGTAATAGCTGTCTATAGTATAAACAGCTGCCAAAGGATTATGACCAAGAAGGCGGTCTTTTACAGCAAGAACAGTACATGGTGCTTCTGCATATTTGAAAAAAAGTGAGTCATGACCCACACATAAACCAAGCAAAACATTAAATTCGGTTTTTTCATCATTTAGAACCATGGCTTGCAAAATTGGGTTACACATGGTTTCATCAGAACCAACATCTACTTTTTCATCATCATTTATTCCTAATTTATCTTTTGAAACATGCCCTACTTTACACATAACAGAAGCCATAGAAAAACCTTTGGATAAAAAGAGTTTTTCCACAATTTTAGCCTCTTTTCTGAGTCCAACACAAAAAACAAGCCCAAGCCTGTTGTATTTCATTTTTTGAGCAAACTCTATTATCTCTAAAATACGTGGTTTTACAGGTTTAAGGTGTGCATATCCAAGCTCTTTTTGCCCATACCCTTCTCCCTCCTGAATAGATGCCTGCTTTGCAAAATTATAATTCTCAGGTTTTTTATATTCTTTCAGAGCTTTTTGAGAAAGCTCGTTTTTATTTGCAGTAGGACAATCAGGCGGAAACTTCCCATCCTTATTTCTGCAAAGGCGATCTGAAATTTTAAAAGGACATAAAGCACAATTTGATATATTTTCTTTCATATCTCCCATCCTGAACATTTTTATAAAACGTGGACAAAATAATCTAAAAAAAACAGTTAATAAATTACCAGCGCATTAAGACTGAACCAAAAGTTATACCTGCTCCAAATGCATCAAGCAAAACCAGTTGACCTTTTTTTATCCTTTTATCACGAACAGCTTCATCTAACGCTGTTGGAATAGTTGCTGCTGATGTATTACCACATCTATCCACATTTATAACAACTTTCTCCATAGGTAGTTTAAGACGTCTTGCCACTGCTTCTATAATTCTTATATTTGCCTGATGAGGTATAAACCAATCTAAATCATCAATTGTATAGTTATTTTTCTCTAAAATATTTACTGCAAAATCAGCAAGCGTTCTTACTGCAACTTTAAAAATTTCCTTGCCATTCATTGCCATTTTATTTTTATTTTGCAGGATAAGATCATTGGTTACCTCAAGCTTTGAGCCTCCGGCTTCAACATGAAACAGAGACCACAGCTTTCCATTGGATAACATTTTATAATCAATAATTTTTCCAGAATCATTATCATCTGCTCTTTCTAAAACAGCAGCTCCTGCTCCATCTCCAAATAATATACATGAATTTCTATCCTTCCAGTTTACAACAAACGAAACTACATCTACTCCTGTCACTAATACTGTTTTCGCATTACCTGTTTGAATAAACTGTGATCCAACAGCTAACCCATAAACAAAACCACTGCAGGCTGCATTTAAATCAAATCCCCATGCCAAATCAGCACCTATTTTTTTTTGAAGCCAGCAGGCAGTGGACGGCAACAGGGTATCAGGACTTGCTGTGCCATATACTATTAGTTCAACATCTATAGCTTTTTTCCCAGCCATTTCAAGAGCAAGAAGAGATGCTTTGGCTCCGAGTGCAGAATTATACTCATCTGGATTACCTTTTTCTGAAATCCTTCTGGTAACAATACCAGTTCTCTCTCTTATCCATTGATCATTTGTATGTTCACCATACTCTGCTATTAAATCAGATATATCGTTGTTTGTTACTTTTGTTTTGGGAAATGCCGATCCAACTCCTGTGATTTTTGCATTAAATTCCATAGTATATATTCTTTTCTCCTGTTTTATATTTTCAATATTTTTTTGCTATTTATATTTACTAACTTTCAAACCTCTCTATTTAATGTAAAAAAAACCACACTCAAAGAGTATGGCTTTTTTACATTAGGAACGTGGATGAAATATTTTATCGTAAAACCTAAACTTTAATACGATCTTTATTCAACTCCCATGTTTTTTTACCTATACCTTTAACCTTCATAATATCTTCCGGTATTTTAAATTCCTCAACATTTTCACGATAATCAATAATCCGCTGAGCATATTTAGGTCCAATCCTTTTTAAACTTATCAACTCTTCCAAAGATGCTGTGTTT
Organism: Desulfobacteraceae bacterium; assembly: GCA_030642545.1. Classification (GTDB taxonomy): domain Bacteria; phylum Desulfobacterota; class Desulfobacteria; order Desulfobacterales; family DAOWNP01; genus DAOWNP01. Next base: position 2,469 of record DAOWNP010000250.1, read on the forward strand.
ATATTAATCTTTTCGCTATCTTCTGCAGATACAACAGAGCTAACAGACAAAAACATTACAATAACTACAATAACTGCAAAAATACGTTTTATTTTTACCATGCTTTTTCTCCTTAATTAATAGATTGGCAATATAAAAAAAAACATCTTCCCATATAAACAATATCAAATATATACATCAAATTTTAAAATTTGTAAGTTATTACAGAACACTGTAAATAGATAACCTTGTTATTGAAAACTGCAATTACATAATAAATCTGCTATTTTATTATACCTCTATTTTTATTGAATATTAATTATATTATAAATAAAAAATATTAAAGTCAATTGGTAAAATTTAAAGATAGATTATACCTTTTATTTTTATGATGTAAGAATGCAAATATGATAAAATTAAGATCTAAAAAAGACTTAAAGTTTTTAATGCTGTTACTCTACAGGTTGAACACAGAATGAAAATTTCTTCCTCGTTCAAGACCTAAAAATTATTTCGACCACAGGTATACGCTGTTGTATTCCGAGGCAGTAATATCCGGTTAGGAAATTGGATAAATTAGCGTTTTGCATGCGCCTGTCGATCAAGCATAATCTTCAAACTATCACTCCATAATGGTTGTTTTACACCAAAGGTTTTAACTATTTTGGAACAATCCATTGCAGAATTTTCAGGTCTTTTTGCTCTTGTCGGATACTCTTTTGTATTAACAGGGATAACCCTGTTAATCTTTATTGATTCATACTTTTTTGCATATTCAAATATTTTCACGGCAAATTCATACCAGCTGATTGCTCCTTTGTTACAATAATGATAAGTACCCCAGTCTATTTGTTCCTTGTTTTGTATTTTATTTACAATAACTATAATAGCATCTGCAAGATCTGCTGCAAAAGAGGCCGATCCTGTTTGATCACAAACAACAGAAATTTCATCTCGTGTTCTACCTAAATCAAGCATGGTTTTTACAAAATTTTTACCATAAACTCCATACAGCCAGGATGTTCTTATTATAATATGCTTTTTTAAAACAGCTTTTACACATAGTTCACCCTCTTTTTTACTTTTCCCGTAAATACCCAATGGAGAAGTTTGATCTGTTTCAATATAGCAGCCTTTTTTATTTCCATCAAATACATAATCTGTAGATATATGAATAAGAGGAATATCTACCTTGGCACACGCTTGTGCAATATTTTCGGGTCCATCACGATTTACAGCAAAAGCTATTTCTATATCATCTTCTGCCTGATCAACATTTGTATAAGCTGCTGCATTAATACAAAGTGAAATATTATTGTCTTTTATTACTCTAAAAACAGCTTTTTTATCTGTAATATCAAGTGCATCAAGATCTAATGCTAAAATATTAAATCCTGAAGCGTGCCCTTTTCTTGTTAATTCTTTTCCGGCCTGACCATTTGCACCTGTTATAAGTATTTTCATTTTTTAACCTTTGTATTTTGGTAGAGAGTTTTGCGGTATTTTATTTAAGCATGAGTATAAACTGTCTTTTGAAGAAAGAACAGGGGCTTTACCAGGCCACGCTATACCTATGTCAGGATCAGACCATAAAATACCGTATTCGTCACCTGATGCATAAAAGTCACTGCATTTATAAACAAAATATGCTGTTTTACTCAATACATAAAAACCATGTGCAAAACCCTCTGGTATAAAAAGCTGGCGAAAATTATCA
>DAOWNP010000186.1 GCA_030642545.1 Desulfobacteraceae bacterium
ATAATATATTGTAAAAAAGATGAAGTTGTTTTGACAGGCTGTTACAAAACGCTAATTTATCCAATTTCTGCGTTAAAAAATAAATTTAATCCTCGGAATATAACTAAGTATGCCTGCGGTTAAATTGATTTTTTGCCTTGAACTTGAAGAAATTTTCATTCCGTAACAGCCTGTCGTCCACGTTGTTTATCTAAAAACCTATATCATATAATTCAGGAATGAAACAAGCGTTTTTCCGTATTTTCTATTGTCAGAAACATGGAAGGATGAGAGATACTTAAACTCTGTCTCTTTTTTACCGTATTCTGTAATAATTAATGCATCAGGTGCTAACGAATTTGAAGCTTTAAGATTTTTAAGAGCTATTGAAATAAAATTATTATTATAAGGCGGGTCTATAAAAACAATATTAAATTTATGTTTTAAGGAGTTTAAGCAGTTTAAATTTTGTAATATATTCCATTTTATAATGTTTGTTTTTTCATTTAATCTGCAAGTGGCGATGTTTTTTTTTATTACAGTTAATGAGTGATTACTGTTTTCTACAAAAGTGCAGAATTGAGCGCCGCAGCTTAAAGCTTCTATCCCAACTGCTCCTGTCCCTGAAAAAAGATCAAGAACAACAGCATTGTCAATATCTGCACGTATTATGTTAAAAATTGATTCTTTAATTCTTCCTGATGTCGGACGGACAGCATTACCTTTTATAGAAAAAAGTTTTTTCCCTTTTAGTTTTCCGCTTATAATTTGTAACATGGTATTCTAAGATCTGTTTTTATGAAATTTGTTATACTCTTTTTTAAATATTTCAACAGCTTTTTCTATATTGTTATACATAAAAAGCTTGTTTAAAGTATATACTGAATCAGATTTTTTATCTACTGTATTGTTGTAGGGATGTGGAATATCTGTGACATCTAATGTCTGTTTTGAGGTTATAATGGAAAGGCGTTCTACAAGGTTTTTAAGCTCTCTTATATTTCCAGGCCACGGGTATTGTTGTAAAAGATGCAGTGCATCGCCTGTTATTTTTTTTGGTGGTGTTTTATATTTTTTTGTATATTTTTTTAAAAAGGTTTTAACAAGATCCGGAATGTCTTCTGTGCGTTTTTTTAAAGGAGGTATAATTATAGGTATTATGTTTAATTTAAAATAAAGCTCTTCAAGGAAATTCCCTTTTTTTATTTCATCTTCAAGATCTTTAGAGGTTGATGCTAATACTCGTATATTAATATTTATCTGTCTGTCTCCTCCTATTCTGGAAAATTTTTGCATTTGGAGTATTGTTGCAAGTTTGCTTTGGGTTTTTAAATCCATGTTTCCAATTTCATCAAAATAGATGGTTCCATTGGCTGCCATTTCAAGATTTCCTATAAATTTGGTTTTAGCCTCTTTAAATGACCCTTTTTCATAACCTAATAGATTTTGTTCCATGTGTTTATGAATTATTGAAGCACAATTTACATCAATCAGCGGATAGTCTGCACGAGCACTTAAATGATGAATGGCTCTTGAAATACGTTTTTTACCTGTTCCATTTTGACCTGAAATCAGTATCCATGAATCAGTTGGAGCAGCAATAGCTATTTGCTGTTTTAATTTTATAGTAGCAGGACTATTACCGTCTATGGAGTGTTTCTGAATAGTTTTACTTTTTAAATACTGATTCTCTTCTTCAAGTTTTCTAAAATTTAATGCGTTATTTATACCTAATATAATCTTATCAATAGATAATGGTTTTTCAAAAAAGTCAAAAGCTCCTATTTTAGTAGCATTTACAGCAGTTTCAATGGATCCGTGCCCTGTAATCATTAAAACAGGCAGCTGCGGATTTTTTTTCTTAATCTCTTTTAAAGTTTCAATTCCATCTATACCCTGCATCCAGATATCCAAAAGAACAATGTCCGGAGATTCAAGTTCAATAATTTTTAATGCTTCATAGCCGTTTAAAGCTGTTAAAATGTCAAAGCCTTCGTCTGTTAGTATACCAGATAAAGATTGTATAATGGAAGGTTCATCATCAACAATTAGTATTGTTGGAAACATTTTAATATAATCCTTTTAATTATGAGAAAAAATAAAAAAAAAGCTAATAATAATTTACTATATTGCTATTTCATCCACGTTCCTTATCAGGAACCGGTAATTCTATTACAAATTTAGCTCCTTTGGGATAATTATTTTGAACACTGATTAATCCTTTGTGGTCTGAAATAATAGTGTTTACAATGGTGAGGCCTAAACCCATTCCAGATTTTTTTGTTGAAAAATTAGGTTCAAACAGGCGTATTTTGTTATCATCTGAGATTCCTTTGCCTGTATCAGTAATTTCTATTCTCATTTTTTGCAATATAGTGTCATAGGAAAAAAATATGGATATTTTTCCTTTTGCTTCTATGGATGCAATAGAATTATCTAATAAATTTATCATCGCCTGTTTGATCTGTTGGCGGTCTAAGCTTAGAGTGGGCAGGTTTTCAGAGTTGTTAATTATAAAGTCAATATTTTTATGGTCGTCTCTGTAAAGGGCAATAGTCTCTTTTATAATAGGTAATATATCGCATGGTTTTAAAAGTGCTCTTGGGAATCTGGCAAATGTGGCAAATTCATTTACAAGATTGCGTATGATTTCAACATGATCACTTATTGTTGTTGTGCATTCATTAAATACAGGGTCGCATATATCTTTTGAGAATTTTCTTTTAAGTCGTTGTGCTGAGAGAGAAATAGGTGTTAACGGATTTTTTACCTCATGAGCAATACGTCTTGCAACTTCACGCCATGCAGCCATTCGCTGAGCTTTTTCCAGTTCTGTCAAATCATCAAAAACCAGAACTGTACCAACATGGTTATTTATTTCATCTGTAAGTTCATTAAGGTATACTAAAAAACTTTTCGGAATGCCGCCGATGGTTAACTTAAGAGGTGTTGCTATGGTTTCATTTTTTGAAAATTTTAACTGCTCCATTATGTTATCAACAGTAGACAGATAATTTGAAGGAATAAGTTTTTTATAATTTTTCTTTAAAGAATCTTCAGCTTTTATATTAAACATTTTTTCAGCAGATTTATTAATGGTTGTAATAAATCCTCTGGCATTTAATGAAATAACTCCGTTTGAAATATTATTTAAGCCTATTTCCATATATTTTTTACTTTTTTCTATTTCATCTTTTTGACCGGTTATTTTGTTTGTAAAAATCTCAAGCTGTTCTCTGTTGGTTTTAAGATCTTTTGTCATGGTGTTAAAGGAATCAACAAGAGTTCCTATCTCTTCATCTGCAACAAAATTAATGTGGTAGCTAAGATCCCCTTCTGCTACATGTCGTGTTCCTTCTGCAAGTTCCATAATTGGTATGGTGATAGATCTGGCAATATGTATTCCAAGCCATATTGCACAAAAGACAACAAGAAGTCCCACAATGGAGAGTGAGATGTAATAAGTGCTTTGAATAGGGCTTTTAAGTAGTTTTACTTGCTGGTAGTGTTCAAAACCCCTGGAAATAGAAGCCATGTTATCTGATAATTCCGGTGGGAAAAGCATTGATATTACTACAAATGCTTTTGTGTTTTGTATGTCAGAACCAAAAGGTATGGTGCTTAGAGTTCTTATTAGTTCGCCTTGAACTGTATGTTGAGAAAAACTTTTAACTCCTTTGGATTCTATATCTGTTTTGATGGAGTCTAAAGAGATGTTGAGTTTTTTGATATTTTTAAGCAAAGGCATTGTAGCTGCGGCTATCCTGTTAAGTTTAGAATCATAAACTTCTACAGCATCATGATTGAATTCTCTTTGTACTATTTGAATATAACGGGAAAGCTCTTTGGGGTTTTTCAGCTTGTTTTTTTTATTTATTTGATATGCTGTTCTTTCTAAAAAAAACAGATTATTATCTTCAATATATCTGTAGAAATATCGTCCTACATTTAAAGAATTTTCTAATGCTTGATCTACAGGTGCATTAAACCAGAATTTGATGCTGGAAGTAATAAAGTACATAGAAAAAACAAAAAGTATAGTAGATGGTAATATAGTTAGTGAAATAAAAGCAACTACAAGTTTTGTACGTAACTTGTAGCCCATAACCTTTCTTTTTCTGTCGTATAAAAGTTTTACCAGGTTTTTTAAAACCATAAAAATGAGCAGCACAAGGAGCAATAAATTAATATTAATGAGAGTGAACATTAATACTGTGTTTGAAATGGGAAAATCAGTTCCAAATTGAATTATTCTCGTTTCAGCAATGGTAAGGATGACTACTATAATAATAATTGATATAATTATTATTATATCCCGTTTTTTTTTATCAGAGTTTAATATTTTTTTTTTTATATATCTGTTTTTTTTCATTCTGCATGCGCCTGTCGACAGGTTGTTACAAAACGCTAATTTATTCAATTTCTGCGTTAAAAAATACCAAATTATAAAAGATGGTAATCCTCGGAATACAACTAAGTATGCCTGTGGTTAAATTGATTTTTCGCCTTGAACACAGAAGAAATTTTCATGCAGCATGCGCCTGTCGAACAAAACAATGAAAAACAATTCAGTTTTAAGAGGCTTTTTCTCTAAAAACTGATAATTTCGATTTTTGTGTCGAGTAGTTCAGCAATTCCAAAATCCTCAGCCATATCAATAATTTTATCAAGCTTAGAATTTATTACTCTTCGATCATTTCCGATAATGGATATGCCTATTTCTGTTTTTTGATAAATATCGTTTGAGCCCACCTCAGCGATTGAGGCATTGTATGTATTTTTCAGCCTGCCAATAATAGATTTTATGATTTTTCGTTTGCCTTTTAACGAGTTGCAATCATGAAGCCTGAAAGTTATTAGAGCAATACCTGTAACCATTTTATTTCTCCATTTTCCTGTTTTTATTTCATCAGATTTTTTTGTTTTAAAAAAAGCTGATGATACCAGAAAATTACTTTTATTTGCATTTTACCAAGAGTAAAGATCGGGTAAAGTAAATTTATTTAACTCTTTCATTGATTATTCCTTTTATTTTACTGAATTGATATTAAAAAAACAGGAAATAATTATCTGGATTTTATTTTGGTTCTGTTTATAAGGGTTTTTATTAAATTTATTACTTTATTTTTAAAATTATATGGCTTTTTTGTTGATTTTTCAATATATAAAGCAATATTTTAAATATTGCTCAGAAATAATCAGGAGTATATTTTGAAATTTTATATTCAATATAACCTGTGTGTTGCAAGATCTTAGGAACGTGGATGAAATAACTTCCACAAATAGGCACATAGATTGGGGTTAGATTTGTTCGATCTGAAAACTCAAAAGCAGATGGAAT
>DAOWNP010000249.1 GCA_030642545.1 Desulfobacteraceae bacterium
AATAATAAACTGATTTTTTTTAAAATATTTAAAAAAAATATTGAAACAGATAAAAATCAATTAACTTTGAATATAATAAATACTATAGATTTATTTTTACAACAGAAACAAAATTTAAAACTAAGAAAAATCTATACTGGAGAACAGATAAAAGAAAAATATAATATAAATAAAATAAAGCAAAATTATGAAAAAACAGATATTATATATATAGATGAAAAAAAGTTGATTGAATATAATTTAGATAACAGTGAATTAATTAATCAAGCTGGTTTTTTCAGCCCTGCAATAGCTGCTGCAAAATCAGTAGCTATGCCTGAATAAAAACCAGGGTTAAAAGTTCTTACTTATATTTTTATGAAAGATAAAACAGGTTCTTTTAATGTTAAAGCCATTTAATTTAAATCTTGTTTTAAATAATACAAAAAACAGAGAAAGTTATACAGCTGGATTGATTAGTATAATTTCTATTTTACTTATTATTACAATTTCAATATTTTTATACAAATATTATAATAATAAAACAGTTATTTCAAATTATCAGAATAAAATCATTCAAATCAGAGAAAAAAATTTACAAAAAGCAAAAGAAAAAAAAACATCTTCCACTGTTTCTATTTCTAAAGAAGAGATAAAAAAAATTTATTCAAAAAGAGATTTTATAAATAAGCTTGTTATATATGATCAGTTCCCATGGGCATCTTGTTTTAATATGTTAGAATCTATAATTCCAAAAGGGATTTTATTATCTAAGTTTACTCATTCAAATAAAATGGATTCATTATTTATAGCAGGACATGCTAAATCATCTGCATTATTATATCAATTGCTTCAGGATTTATATACATCGGAAATTGTTAAAAAATATTATATTGAAAAAGTTATTATTGTTAATAAAGGTCAAAACAATCAAGTTGGTTTAAAATTTAATTTAAAAATAGATATAAATGTACTCTCTTTTTTTAATGAGCAATACCGAAAAACCATAAAAAAGTTAATATGAATATTATATACAATAGTAAAAAATATTTAAAAAAAAATAATTGTTTATATTTTTTTTGCTTTGTATTGTTATTTTCCAATCTGTTTTTTTATTTTTTTATTATTAAAGATCAGGAAAGTAAAATTATACAACTGTCAGATAATTATTTATCTATTAGAAAAAAAAACAATAAATCTTTAATTAATAATAGTGAAAGCGAAGCTGCATATATTCAAAAAAAAATATCCTCATTTATACATAACCTTCCCAATAAAAAAAAAATTGCAGATGCAGGAAAAAAAATAATTGACATTTTAAAAAAAAATGGTTTTATTTTAAAAAAAATTATTTTTATTCCAAAACATATAGGCGATTATGAACTTTTACAATGTTCTACTACTTTTTCTTTAAATGGGTCATATAAAAAATGCAGGGAAGTGATTAACATGATTTCAGATCTTGACGGACTTTTTTGTATAGAAAATATTGAAATAAAAAAAAAGAATTTAAACGAAGTGATATTTAAAATAAAACTTTCTACTTATTTTAATAAATACAAGGCATCTGCAATTAAAGATGAACAAAACAATTTATAATAAAAAAAAGATTCTACTTATTATTTTATCAATATGTTTTATTGTTACTCTGATTTTTAGATTAATTCATCCGTTTAAACAACAAACAGTGTCAGAACTTACATATACAACAAAAAAAAATTATTCGGGAAAAACAATACCATCAGACAAAGAACTGTTTTTACTTTTTGATTTATTAGAAAACAAAAAAATAAAAATAAAAAAAGATGAAGCAGGGTTAATAAAAGATATTTTTTGTGACAATAAAGATGAAAAAAAAAACCAAAGTAAAGACAAACCAGTTATTATAGAAACAAAAAAGCCAATTATTAAAAAACCTGATATAAAGGAATTAATAAAAAACGAATTTAGAAATTATCAGTTTTTTGGTTTTTTAATAGAGAATGGTAATATCACAATATTTATAGACAGGAACAAAGATATTTTAACTGTTAGAAGCGGTGATATTATTGATGGAAAATATAAAGTTATTTCAATTACAGAAGATTTTATACAAATCAAACCAATAGATATTGATGAAAATATTATTATTGATATTTCAAATTTAAAATCCTGAAGTATCACAAAATCCTGTCCATATTATTTTATCGGATAAATATGATGCAAAAACATATAAATAAAAAAAATGGTATTATTATTTTTATTGTGATTTTTCTTACAGGTTGTGTTCATACATCAAATAATTTTATAAAGGATGGAAAGAAAGATTTTTCACAAAAAAACTGGGATAAAGCTGTAATATGTTTTACCAAAGCAGTTAAATCTGATCCTGATAATCCAGAATTAAAATTATTACTTAACCATTCAAAAAGAAATGCTTCAATGTCTCATCAGCAAAAAGGTTTAATGCTGATGGAAAAAAAATCATACGATGAAGCAATAAAAGAATTTCAAATAAGTATTGCATATAAAGCAAATAATATAAATTCTATAAATCTTATAAAAAAAGCATCGCTGTTTAAATTTTCAGATAGACATTATAATAGAGGCTTAAACTATTTAAAAGAAAAAAAATATAAACAAGCTAAAGATGCTTTTTTAAAATCATATAAATTTAACTCTGATAATAAAAAAGCAAAAGAATTTTTAGATCTTTACAAAACAAAAAAAGATGACAGAAGAAATTATTTATTGAAATATAAATCAGATAAAACTATTTCTCTTAAATTTATCAAAACCCCTCTGTTTAATGTTTTTGATGTATTATCAAAATTATCCGGCATAAATTTTATTTTTGATAAAGATATTCATGAATCAAAAGTAACTTTGTTTATGGTAGATATTTCCTACGATGCATTTTTAAAAATTCTTTTAAAAACAAATAACCTTGCCGGAAAAGTTATAAATGATAAAACCATGTTAATTTATACTGAATCTATATTAAAAAAAAGAGAGTATGATGATTTACAGATTCAAACTTTTTATCTCTCATATCTTGATTCAAAATCCATGGTAAAACTTTTATCGAGAATATTAAAAGGTAAAACTGTTATTACTAATGATAAAATTAATGCAGTAGTAGTTCGAGGCACCAAAGAAACTTTGATGGTGGCTTCAAAAATTATAAAAGCCAATGACAAAGCACCAGGTGAAATTTTACTTAATGTTGAAATCCTTGAGATAAACAGAGCAAAAGAGAAGGAATTGGGTTTAGATCTTGAACCGGATATATTACAAATAGGAATTGGAACGTCAGTTCCTGAAACAAAAATAGAACCACTTTTATCTCATTTTGCTTTAAAAAATATATCATCAAAAGAGATAATATATTCTCTTCCAACAGCTATAATTCATCTTTTAAAACAAGACAGTGAAACAAAAACTCTGGCAAAACCACAAGTCCGTGTTAAAAACAGGGAAAAAGCTTTAATTCATATTGGGGAAAGAGTACCACTTAGAACCAATAGAAGAGTTGATACTACAGGGAATGTTACTTATGATTATCAATATCAGGATATAGGTGTAAAACTTGAAGCAGAACCTGTCATTAATATGTATGGTGAAATTACCCTTAAAATAAATTTAGAGGTCAGTGCCCTGGGTAGAAATGTGGGAACTGTAACAGATCCGCAATTTAGTATAAAAACAAGAAAAGCAAAAAGTGTTTTAACAGTTTCCCATCAAGAACCAATAATTATTGGTGGCTTGTTAAGTGATGATGAATCTGAAACAGTAAAGAAAATACCTTTTTTGGGAGATATACCTTATATTGGAAAACTTTTTACAAAATATGGAACAAATAAAATACAAACTGATATATTAATGACTATTACTCCATATATAATAGGCTTGCAGGATATAGGAAAAATAGAAGATACACGATTTTGGTCTGGTAACGATAAAAATTTTTCCACAAAAGAGCCTTATGAGTCATATATTAAAAAAAAGAGAAAATACAAGAATCAACCTAACATAAAAATGCTTGAAAAATATAATATTTCTAAATAATTATTGAAAAAATGAAAAAATATCCTTTTATATATTTTATAAAAAAAAACAGTATAAATTCCGAGAATACTCTAATTAAAATGTTAATTTCAATAGCCCTTTTATCAATTCTATACATAAGTATTTTACCAATATCAAAATATACTTATATAAGACTAAAAGAGATTAAATTAAGACAAAATTTAAGAATAATAAGAGA
>DAOWNP010000021.1 GCA_030642545.1 Desulfobacteraceae bacterium
GAGCCAGAGCGTGATATAGAAAAACCATTTCTTATGCCTGTTGAAGATGTATTTAGTATATCCGGTCGTGGTACTGTTGTTACTGGTCGTGTGGAAAGAGGTATTGTCCATGTAAGTGATGAAGTAGAAATGGTTGGTATGAGAGAGACTGCCAAGACAGTATGTACCGGTGTTGAAATGTTTAGAAAATTGTTGGATGAAGGACGAGCCGGTGACAATGTTGGATTGCTTCTTCGTGGAACCAAGCGTGAAGACGTTGAGCGTGGTCAGGTTGTAGCTGAGCCTGGTTCAATAAAGCCACATACAAAGTTTAAAGCAGAAGTATATATATTGAGTAAAGAGGAAGGTGGCAGACATACTCCTTTTTTTAATGGTTACAGACCTCAGTTTTATTTTAGAACAACAGATGTAACCGGTATTTTGACATTGCCTGAAGGAGTGGAGATGGTAATGCGGGGCGATAATGTAACAATAACAGGTGAACTGATAATGCCGATTGCAATGGAAAAAGAGTTAAGGTTCGCGGTTCGTGAAGGTGGACGTACTGTTGGTGCCGGAGTTGTCAGTGAAATAATTGAATAATTGTAAAGGAGTAAAAGCCGGTGCGAACTATTATAGCTCTTGCATGTAAAGAATGTAAAAGAAAGAATTATACAACTACTAAAAACAAATCAACAACACCGGATAAATTGCAATTTAAAAAATATTGCCAATTTTGTAGAAGTCATACATTGCATAAAGAGACCAAGGCATAATAATGCGGGTTTTTTTTGTTGTAATTGTATAGGCCAGTAGCTCTAACGGCAGAGCGTCGGACTCCAAATCCGGGGGTTGGGGGTTCAAATCCCTCCTGGCCTGCCAATTTCTCAAAAATATTGTGTGTATATGTTGAAGTTTTATATAAATTGATGAAAACCTAGGGATTTAATGGGACGGATACAAAAAAAACAAACTGTTGCACAAAAACAGAAAAAGCAGAAAAAGCTTATAATAAAACAACAACAGCAGAAGAATAATGGTGTAAATAACTCTGTTTCTTCTAAAAAAAGTAACAAACTACCTTCTGTTTTTAAAAAACAGGGAAAAGGTTTAAAAGGTAATACAGGTGTTTCTTTTATAGCAAACAGTGATAATGTTGTAAATCGCTGTATGCAATTTTTAAGAGAGGTCAAAGTAGAATTTAAAAAAGTTACATGGCCATCAAGAGCACAAACAGCTGGTTCTACAGTGATAGTTATTATACTTGTTATTTTTGTTTCATTTTATCTTGGTTTGGTTGATCTGATTCTGTCTAATTTAATACGATTGGTTCTTCATTAAAATGAGGTGCAACCGTGACTTTTAAATGGTATATAGTACATGTATATTCAGGGTTTGAGTATAAAGTTAAAAAAGCTCTTGAAGAACAAATTGCAACGTCACCTTTAAAAGAAAAATTTAAAGAGATTTTAGTTCCCGCAGAACAGGTGTTTGAATTGGTAAAGGGGAAACGAAAAGAAACTTCCAAAAAATTTTATCCAGGCTATATTTTAGTTAGGATGGAATTAAATGATAGTACCTGGCATATAGTTAATAATACTGCAAAAGTAACCGGGTTTTTGGGAGGGAAGAATAAACCAGCGCCAATTTCTGATATAGAAGTTGACCGTATATTAAATAGAATAGAATCTGGTGCTAAACAACCTCAGCTTAAAAATGATTTTAAGGTGGGTGATGATGTTGAGGTTATTGATGGACCGTTTACTAATTTTAATGGTGTTGTGGAAGATGTGAATCCTGAAAAAGGGAAGGTAAAGGTGTCGGTTAGTATTTTTGGACGAGCAACTCCTGTTGAATTAGATTTCGGTCAGGTAAAACAGATATAAATTTTTAGGAGTTAAGAGTTTTATGGCAAAGCAAGTTATGGCTCAAATAAAATTACAGGTTGTAGCAGGTAAGGCAAATCCATCGCCTCCTATAGGTCCTGCTCTTGGGCAGCATGGTGTTAATATTATGGATTTTTGCAAAGCTTTTAATGCAAGAACCGCAAATGATGAGGGGATGATAATACCTGTTGTGCTTACAGTGTATCAGGATAGAAGTTTTACATTTATTACAAAAACTCCTCCGGCTTCTGTATTGCTGAAGAAAGCTGCTAAAATTGCCAAGGGGTCATCAGATCCAAAGAGAGAAAAGGTTGGAACCGTTACACATGCTGCTGTTGAAGAAATAGCTAATATGAAAATGGTTGATTTAAATGCCAATGATTTGGAAGCAGCGTGTAAAATAATACAAGGGACAGCTCGTAGTATGGGATTGCAAGTGGTTTAATATGTGGGCAAAGGAGTGGTAATTAAAAATGCGGAAAAGAGGCAAAAAATATATAGAAAAGCGAAATAAAATAGATGGAGCTGAAAAGTATGATATAAAAGATGCATTTGAGCTTGCTATTGGTTCGTCATATATTAAATTTGATGAAACCATAGATATTGCTGTCAAATTAGGAGTTGATCCCAGACATGCAGATCAAATGGTAAGGGGTACTGTTGTATTGCCTAATGGTCTCGGTAAAGAAGTCAAAGTACTTGTTTTTGCTAAAGGTGAAAAAGAAAAAGAAGCCTCTGACGCTGGTGCTGATTTTGTTGGAAATGATGATCTTATACAAAAAATAAAAGATGGGTGGTTAGATTTTGATAAAGCTGTTGCCACTCCGGATGTAATGGCATCTGTAGGAAAAATAGGACGAATGTTAGGCCCACGGGGGCTTATGCCAAATGCAAAAACAGGAACTGTTACTTTTGATATTGATAGAACAGTTAAGGAATTAAAAGCAGGGAAAATAGATTTTAGAGTTGAAAAAGCAGGTATTATTCATACATCGTTGGGGAAATGTTCTTTTGGTGTTGATAAGCTACTCGTAAATTTTTCTGTGTTTATAGAAAAAATTATACGTCTGAGACCTGCATCCAGTAAAGGGATATACATTAAGAGTCTTGTTGTTTCATCAACAATGGGGCCTGGAGTTAAAATTGATACAAATCTAATTAAAGATTTTATTAAAAATTAAAATTTTATATAATTATTTTCTGTCAAAGACCGTAGGTACACAGCGTATTTGTGTTTAAAAAAAAATAACCTGCTGAGACGGCTTGTTTTTAAATAATAGATAGTTAGTTACCTTCGGTTATTTGCAGAAACAGGAAGGGGTGGATACGAGTGAATCTTTCTGAAAAGAAAACAATTGTTGAAGATTTGCATGATAAGCTTAAAAAGTCTAAGCTTGTTATTCTTGCAGATTATAAAGGTCTGAATGTTAAGCATATGACTGATTTGCGGAGTGAACTGCGAAAAGTTGATGCATCATGTAAAATAGCTAAAAATTCATTGATTTTAAGAGCATCTGATGAAACAGATGTAGCTTTACTCAAAGATTTTTTAACAGGGCCTAATGCCTTGATTTTAAGCTATGAGGATCCTGTTGCTCCTGCAAAAGTTTTAACAGATTTTGCACAGGAGAATAAGGCATTACAGATTAAATCTGCAGTTTTAAATGGGAAGTTGATTAATATTGATGAGATAAAGTCACTTTCAATGCTTCCTTCCAGAGAGGTTCTGCTCAGTCAGGTCCTTTCAGCATTAAATGGAGTCTCAACATCATTTGTACGTGTATTAAATGGTGTTACAGGTAATTTGTTAAATGTTTTAAATGCTATAAAGGATCAAAAAGAGTCCTCGTAATTTAAAATATAATGTGTCTGTAAATCTGAAAAAATTAATTGAGAAAAGAGAATTAACTGGAGGTTAATATGGCTGATATAACTAAAGAAGATGTAATTGAATTTATTTCTAATATGACAGTACTTGATCTTTCTGAACTGGTTAAAGAGTTAGAAGAAAAATTTGGAGTATCTGCTGCAGCACCTGTTGCTATGGTGGCTGCTGCAGGCGCTGATGCAGGTGGTGGGGCTGCAGCTGAAGAGAAAACTGAATTTGATATTGTTCTTTTGGCATATGGAGATAAAAAAATACAGGTTATTAAAGAAGTGAGAGCAATTACAGGTCTGGGATTAAAAGAAGCAAAAGCACTTGTAGATGAAGCACCAAAAGCTGTAAAAGAAGGTATTCCAAAAGAAGATGCTGAAAAAATAAAAGCTCAGCTTGAAGCTGTTGGAGCACAGGTTGAAGTTAAATAGTTTTTTATATATAGAAATTGTCACATAAATTGTTTAATTTTTTAAGATGTTATGAGGTTAACTTTGCATATATTATTATATGCTTTTTTAGATTTATTTTATGTGATAATTTCTATGGTATTAAAAAATATTAATGCTTTGTATTAAATTAAAAATTTAATTTTTATTACGAGGTTTTAATATTTTTTTACATTTATTAATTTTATTAAGTGTATCTAAATAGTATTGCCCTCAAGTGTTTTTTGTATATTTTAATTTAATCTTGAAGTTATTACATGATTAAAGAGATGCTGCATTTTTGAAATAGTCTTTAACCTCTGAAACATTAACTGATAAATTCCTAATTAAGAATTGATTAATAGTAAAGACATTAAATTGTTTTGTAATTATGTATTAATCTTTAAATTATAGTGACTTTTATTAGTATGAATTCAGGTTAAAATTATAAAATTATAAATTTTAAAAGTTTTGGAAAAAACTGTATGTAGTGTTTAAATCAAGACCTTAATTTTCAAAATATATTAATATATTTTGAAAATTAAAATTCTATTTTGATGAATATGTGGATAAAAAAGGTGGATTTTGTTCAGATGCTATGTGATTTTTATGTTTTTCAAAACATTTGATTGGAGATTTAATGTCGGAAAAAACTTGGGCTTATAAACGTTTAAGGAAGAATTTCGGCAAGATAGCAAAGATAGTTGAAATTCCTGATCTAATTGGGATGCAACGGGAATCTTATAATAGATTGTTGCAGATTGATGTACCTGTGAATCAAAGGCGGGATATAGGTCTTGAAGCTGTATACAGATCTGTTTTTCCTATAAAAGATTTTACAGGATCAGCTTCTTTAGAGTATGTATCATATTCATTTGGAGAATCTAAACACTCTGTTTTTGAATGTTTAGAAAAGGGGATGACTTATGAAATACCTATTCGTATACGAATAAGGCTGGTAGTATACGATATTGATAAAGAGCTTGGAACTTCAAATATCAGAGATATAAAAGAGCAGGAAATTTATTTTGGAACTATTCCTCTTATGACAAAAAGAGGAACGTTTATTGTAAATGGTACTGAACGTGTTGTAGTGAGCCAGTTACATAGATCCTCTGGAGTTTTTTTTGACCATGACAAGGGGAAAGTTCATTCCAGTGGAAAAGTTATTTATTCTGCACGTATAATTCCTGTCAGAGGATCCTGGATTGATATGGAAATTGATCCAAAGGATATAGTATATATAAGAATAGACAGGCGGCGTAAATTTCCTGTTACTTTGCTGTTTAAAGCTTTTGGATATACAACAGATGATTTACTTGATTTTTTTTATCAGAAAGAAACTATTGAAATAAGAGATGCTCAAATTGTAAAACTTTTTAATGCAGATTTTTTAAAAGGGCAAAGATCTGTCTGCGATGTTGTAAATCCTGATAACGGTGAGGTTATAGTTAAAAAGGGAAGAATGTTTACAAAAAGGGCAATTAAAAATCTTATTGCTCTTGATTTCAAAGAAATTATTATAGATAATGATTATATATTGAATAAAGCAGTTGCAAAGAAAATCTATCATCCAGATAAAGAAGATGAGATCTTAGTTAATTCAGGTGAATTAATAACAGAAGAGACCCTGGTACTTCTTAACGAGGCAGGTGTAACAAAATTTCAGATTTTATATATTGATATTGCTTTAAGCAGTGATTCCATAAGAAAAACACTTTTGCTTGATAAAGTGTCGAGTAAAGAGCAGGCTTTAATTGAAATATATAAACGATTAAGACCAGGAAATCCGGTTACTCCGGAGGTTGCGCAGGATTTTATAGATCATCTTTTTTTTAAACCTGTGTATTATGATCTTTCTGGCGTAGGTAGATTAAAATTAAATCATCGTCTTGATATAGCTGCTCCTATTGGTTTAAAAACCCTTAGAAAAGAGGATGTCTTATTAACAGCAAAAACTTTAGTTGAATTAAAAGATACTCAAGGTGTTGTGGATGATATAGATCATCTTGGCAATAGAAGGGTTAGAGCTGTTGGTGAATTGATGGAAAACCAATATCGTATTGGCTTGGTTAGAATGGAACGTGCTATTAAAGAGCGTATGAGTATGCAGGAAATAGACGCCCTTATGCCTCATGACCTGGTCAACCCAAAGCCTGTATCAGCTGTTGTCAAGGAATTTTTTGGAACAAGTCAGTTGTCGCAGTTTATGGATCAAACCAATCCTTTGTCTGAAACAACTCATAAGCGAAGGCTCAGTGCTTTGGGTCCTGGTGGGTTAACAAGAGAGAGAGCAGGGTTTGAAGTAAGGGATGTTCATCCGTCACATTATGGGCGTATTTGTCCCATTGAGACTCCTGAAGGTCCAAATATCGGGTTGATTGTTTCTCTTAGCACATATGCGAAGGTTAATGATTTTGGTTTTATAGAAACACCTTATAGAGTAGTAAAAGATAAATTTGTTACAAAAGAGATACGTTTGTTAAGTGCTTTTGAAGAAAAACAGCTTCCAATAGCTCAAGCTAATGCCCCATTAAATGAAAAAGGAGAATATTTAAATCAACTTGTAACATCCAGAGTAGAGGGTGAATTTACAATGATTGAAGCAGATAAGATTGAGTTGATGGATGTTTCGCCAAACCAGCTTGTTAGTGTCTCAGCATCTCTTATTCCTTTTTTGGAAAATGATGATGCTAACAGAGCATTGATGGGATCAAATATGCAGCGTCAGGCTGTGCCTTTGATGGAACCTGCAGCTCCTTTGGTGGGAACAGGTGTTGAAGCTGTTGTAGCAAGAGATTCTGGTGTTTGTGTTGTATCTGAATTAGATGGATGTATTGAGGATGTTAATGCATCGAGAATAGTAGTCAGGCATGAATTTGATAATTATCAGCTTGATAACTATGTTACAATACATAATTTATCAAAGTTTATTCGTTCAAATCAAAATACCTGTTTTACTCATAAACCTATTGTGAAAAAAGGTCAATTTGTAAAAGCTGGAGAGATTATAGCCGATGGACCTGCAGTTGAAGAGGGTGAGCTTGCTCTTGGCAAAAATGTTACTGTAGCATTTATGCCATGGAGAGGGTATAATTTTGAGGATTCAATATTAGTTAATGAAACACTTGTAAGAGATAATGTTTTTACATCTGTACATATTGAAGAGTTTGAAGTTGTTGCAAGGGATACCAAGCTTGGTAAAGAAGAGATAACAAGGGATATGCCAAATGTAGGAGAAGATGCTTTAATTAATCTTGATGAAAGCGGTATAGTTATGCTTGGTTCTGAAGTGAAGCCGGGAGATATACTCGTAGGAAAGGTTACTCCCAAGGGTGAAACTCAGTTATCTCCTGAAGAAAAACTTCTTCGTGCTATTTTTGGTGAAAAAGCAGGAGATGTAAAAGATACATCCTTAAGGGTTCCTCCTGGAGTTGAAGGTATTGTTATAGATGCTAAGATTTTTTCAAGACGTGGTGTTGATAAGGATGACAGAACCAGATTAATAGAAGATGAAGAAATTGCTGTACTGGAAAAAAACAGGGATGATGAAATTGAGATTATTGAGAGAATTACCAGAGAACATTTGGAAGAATTAGTTATAGGACAGGTTTGTGAAGAAGGGTTTTATAAGTCAAAACGTGGTAGTATAGAGAAAAAGGCAGTTATAGATAATAATTTAATAGAAAGGTTTTTAATAACTGATTTTAAAGAGCTTTTCCTAATTGATTCTGAAGTAACTGAAAGAGTTCATGAAATAGTTGAAAAATGTATTGATCAGATTAAACTCTGCAGACAGAAATTTAATGACAAAGTTGTGAGATATGAAAAGGGAGATGATCTGCCTCCTGGAGTAATTAAACTTATTAAAGTTCATGTTGCAATGAAACGGATTTTATCTGTAGGTGATAAGATGGCAGGTCGGCATGGAAATAAAGGAGTTATCTCAAGAATTTTGCCGCAGGAAGATATGCCGTATTTTGAAGACGGAACAACTGTTGATATGGTATTAAATCCTCTTGGAGTACCTTCGAGGATGAATGTTGGGCAAGTATTGGAAATACATCTCGGTAGAGCTGCAAGATGCCTTGGCGGTCAAATTTCTGAAATGATAGAAGCAAAAAGATTAAGTGATTTAAAAACAAAATTTAAAGCTGTTTTTTCAGATCTGTCAGGTTTTAAAAAAGATCTTGATGATATGGAAGATTGCCAATTAATTGAATTTGCTGAATATTATAAAAGTGGTGTGCATATGGGAACCCCTGTTTTTGATGGTGCAAAAGAGGTTGAAATAAAAAGTTTCTTAAAAGAAGCTGGAGCTTGGGAATCAGGCCAGGCAAGATTATATGACGGTTGTACGGGAGAGTCTTTTAATGAAGCAATTACTGTGGGCACAATGTATATGTTAAAATTACATCATCTTGTTGATGATAAAATTCATGCAAGATCTATAGGCCCTTATTCTCTTGTTACTCAGCAGCCACTTGGTGGTAAGGCTCAGTTTGGAGGACAGCGTCTCGGAGAGATGGAAGTTTGGGCAATGGAAGCTTATGGTGCAGCTTATGCTCTTCAGGAATTTATGACTGTAAAATCTGATGATATGGCAGGCAGGACGCGTATGTATGAAAAAATAGTCAAAGGGCAGAATCTTTTGGAGCCAGGAATACCTGAATCTTTCCGGGTTCTGACTAAGGAATTGCAAAGTTTAGGTTTGGATATAAACCTTATTGAAAAAGAACAGTAAGGAGAAAATAATGGAAACTGTGTACGATTTTTTTGCGAAACCTACTGATCCACGATTATATACCGGTGTAAAAGTCTCTTTGGCATCACCAGATCAGATTCGTCAATGGTCATTTGGAGAGATAAAAAAACCGGAAACAATTAATTATAGAACTTTTAAACCTGAACGTGAAGGGCTTTTTTGTGCAAAAATCTTTGGTCCTACTAAAGATTATGAGTGTAATTGCGGGAAGTATAAACGCATGAAGCATAGAGGGGTTATTTGTGAAAAGTGTGGTGTTGAGGTCATTCAGTCAAAAGTAAGACGGGATAGAATGGCTCATATTGATCTTGCATCTCCGGTAGCACATATTTGGTTTTTAAAAAGTTTGCCGAGTAAACTCGGTAATTTGCTTGATATAACTTTAAAAAACCTGGAGAAGGTTCTTTATTTTGATAATTATATTGTTATTGATCCTAAAGAGACAGGATTGAGCAAGGGGCAATTACTATCTGATGAAAAATACAATGAAGCTTTGGAACTTTATGGAGAAACTTTTGAAGCTGGTATTGGAGCTGAAGCAATAAAGTTGCTGCTTGAAGATATAGATTTACCTGTAATTTATGATGAGATAAGGGAGCAGATAAAAACAACAGGTTCTGAAGCAAAGAAAAAAAAACTTGCTAAAAGGCTTAAAATTATAGATGCTTTTAAAACATCGGGGCTTAATCCTGTATGGATGATTATGGACGTAGTTCCTGTTCTCCCTCCTGATTTAAGACCATTAGTTCCTCTTGAAGGAGGTCGTTTTGCTACATCAGATCTTAATGATTTGTACCGCAGGGTAATAAACAGAAATAATCGTTTAAATCGTCTGGTTGAGTTAAAGGCTCCTGATATTATAGTTAGAAATGAAAAGAGGATGCTTCAGGAAGCTGTTGATGTATTATTTGATAATGGCAGGCACGGAAGGGTTGTTACAGGTACAAATAAAAGACCTTTAAAATCATTATCTGATACATTAAAGGGTAAACAGGGGCGTTTCAGGCAGAATTTACTTGGTAAACGTGTAGATTATTCAGGTAGAACTGTTATTACAATAGGGCCTGATCTTATGCTTCATCAGTGTGGTTTACCTAAAAAAATGGCCCTGGAATTATTTAAGCCTTTTATTTATCATACCCTTGAAAAAACAGGGATAGTTTCAACTGTAAAAAGTGCAAAAAAGATGGTGGAGCGTGAAGCTCCTGAAGTATGGGATGCATTAGATGAAGTTGTAAAAGAATATCCAATACTCTTAAACCGTGCCCCAACATTGCATAGACTTGGTATCCAGGCATTTGAACCTGTATTGATTGAAGGTAAAGCTTTAAGACTTCATCCTTTGGTTTGTACAGCATTTAATGCTGATTTTGATGGAGATCAGATGGCTGTGCATATTCCTTTGTCTATTGAAGCACAGATTGAAGCAAGAGTTCTTATGCTTGCGAGTAATAATATTCTTTCTCCTGCAAATGGATCGCCTATTATTATTCCTACTCAGGATATAGTGCTTGGTATTTATTATATGACGAGAGGGATGAGTGGTGCTGCCGGCGAAGGTTCTGTTTTTAGTGATACTGATGAAGTCAGGTCTGCATATGATTCAGGTGAACTTGATCTTCACGCTGAAATAAAGGTGCGGGTAGATTCCAAAATGTATGATACTACAACAGGAAGAATCCTTTTATGGGAAATTATTCCCCATGATAATTATATTTTAAAATTGAGCCATTGTGTTGTTACAAGCAAGAAAAGCGCAGAAGAGGTTTTAAAAAGTATTAAAAAGAACGTAGCATTTGGAGATATAATAGAAAAATATTCTAAATCATCAAAAATAGGTAAAACAGGAAATACAGGACTGTTTAAAAAAAGTGATGTTCAAAAAATACTTGATTTTAGCCATGAAGATATTGAAAAGATTTATACTGCTAAGGTAGGATCAATTACAGGATTAATCATAGCAGGTGGTAAATATCATTTTTTTAAAGTTCATGAAAAGCATAATGAGATACCATTTGAAAAAGTAAATATTCTTATGGACAAAAAAGCTTTGCGTGATCTCGTTGATTATTCGTATAGAAAATTAGGCCCCAAAAGTACAGTGATTCTGGCAGATAGGCTAAAAAATATTGGATATCGTTATTCTACAGAAGGTGGTCTTTCAATTTCAATTGATGCAATGATAATTCCTTCATCAAAATGGGATATATTAGCAGATGCTGAAGATAAAGTAACTGAAATTGGTAATCAGTATGTTGAAGGTTTGATAACTCAGGGTGAAAAATATAATAAAGTTGTTGATATCTGGGCAAAAGCTACAGATGATATTGCAGATGCCATGATGAAATCTATGAAAGAGACTTGGGTTTCGGATCAGAATAAGGAAGATGATGCTAAGAAGGGGTTGGTAAATCCTATTTTTATGATGGCTGATTCAGGAGCAAGGGGCAGTAAGGATCAAATGAGGCAGCTTGCAGGGATGCGTGGTTTGATGGCAAAGCCATCCGGAGAGATTATTGAAACACCTATAACTGCAAATTTCAGGGAAGGTTTAACAGTTCTTCAATATTTTGTTTCTACACATGGTGCAAGGAAAGGGCTTGCAGATACTGCACTTAAAACAGCAAATTCAGGATATCTTACAAGACGTCTTGCAGATGTTGCTCAGGACTGTATCGTTGTTGAAGCTGATTGTGGTACTCTTGCAGGGATTACTGTTGAGGCATTGATGGAAGGTGGAGAAATAATTCAGAAACTCGGGGAACGGATTTTAGGCAGAGTTGTTCTTGAAGATGTGCTGGATTTTCAAACAGATGAGGTTTTATTTAAAGCCGGAGAAGAAGTTACTGAGTCAGTTGTTGATTTGCTTGATGAAGCAGGTATAGCCAGTTTAAAAATAAGATCTGTGTTAACATGTAATACAAAATATGGAGTATGTGCCAAGTGTTATGGGCGGGATCTTTCTCATGGCAGAAGAGTGGAGATAGGTCAGGCTGTTGGTATATTGGCAGCCCAGTCTATTGGAGAGCCTGGCACTCAGTTGACTATGAGAACCTTTCATATTGGAGGTACTGCAAGCAGAAGGGTTGAGCAGGCTGATATTAAAGCACAAGTTCCTGGAATACTAAAGTATGAAGAGAGTCTCAAAGTTGTAAAAAATGCTGAAAATCATAATATAGTTATGAATCGTCGTGGCGGTGAGTTGTATACTTTATCTGAAAATGGCAGAGAACAGGAAAGATTTCCTGTAATATATGGAGCTCATCTGCTTGTAGATAAAGACAATAATATAGCGAATGGAGATTTGATTGCCACATGGGATCCGTTTACTACTCCGATTATTAGTGAGGCTGCAGGAAGAGTAAAGTTTATTGATATTATTCGTGGTGAAACCATGCAGGAAAAAGTTGATCCTGTTACCGGAAAATCCAGTCAAACTATAATAGAGGGAAAAATACCTGATGTAAGACCTTCTATTACTATAAAAGATGAAAAAGGTAAAACAATTTTACTTTCAGGTGGGGCTGGGTTGTCTGCATATCATTTGCCTGTAAATGCTATTTTATTAGTAGAAGATGGTGCCTGGATAAAGGCAGGAGATTTGCTTGCCAAGCTCCCTCGTGCTACAACTAAAACAAAGGATATTACAGGTGGTCTTCCGAGAGTAGCAGAGTTGTTTGAGGTTCGTAAACCAAAAGAACTTGCTATTTTAAGTGAAATAGATGGTTATGTTGCTATTTCTAAAGAGACGACTAAAAAAGGCAAACAAAAAGTGATAATATCTCCTGTAGATGCTGGTGATAAAAAAGAGTATTTAATTCCCAAAGGTAAACACATTAATGTTTATGACGGGGATTATATTAAAGCAGGTGAGCAGATTGTAGCAGGAGCTGCTAATCCTCAGGATATTATGAATATAAAGGGAGAAGTAGCTCTTGCCAAGTATCTTGTTGATGAAGTACAGGAAGTTTACAGACTTCAAGGTGTACGTATTAATGATAAGCATATAGAGGTTATTGTACGGCAGATGATGAGGCGAATTATGATCACAGATGCAGGCGATACCGACTTTATTAATGATGAGCAGGTTGATAGAAGAAGGTTTCAGGAAATCAATAATGATGTTAAAGCTAAGGGCGGTGAATCTGCAAAAGGAGATCCTTTGATTTTAGGTATAACCAAGGCATCTTTATCAACAGATAGTTTTATATCTGCGGCATCGTTTCAGGAAACTACTAAAGTGCTTACAGATGCAAGTATTGCAGGGAAAAAAGATTCTTTGCATGGGCTTAAAGAAAATGTAATAATGGGACGTTTGATACCTGCTGGAACAGGAGTTATAACTCTTGAAGATATTGATTTAGACATTATACAGGATAATGTAGAGAACGGAAGTGAAAATAGTAATGATTAAAATTAGATTATATAGAGATTGTTCTATGAAGTTATTTTGTTAAAGCGGGTGATTGTCTTAAAGAGTGACAGTTGCAATAATAAATATTAATAAAATGTAGAAACTGCTTGACAAAAATAATAAGGATGTATATTATCCAACATTTTGTCGAGATATAAAATAGTTATGATTTCATGGCTTTAAAAAGGAGTTGCACTAAGCGTATGCCTACTATAAATCAGCTTGTGAGGAAGGGTAGAAAGAAAATCAAGAAAAAGACAAATACACCTGCATTAAAAGGGGCCCCTCAAAGAAGAGGCGTTTGTACCAGAGTGTATACATCAACACCTAAAAAACCTAATTCAGCTTTGAGGAAGGTAGCAAGGGTTCGTTTGACCAGTGGAATGGAAGTAACTGCTTATATACCCGGTATAGGGCATAATTTGCAGGAGCATTCTGTTGTTTTGGTTCGTGGCGGACGAGTAAAGGATTTGCCTGGTGTTAGGTACCATGTGGTCAGAGGTACGCTGGATACTCTTGGAGTTGATGACAGGAAGCAGGGCAGGTCAAAGTATGGTGCCAAAAAGCCTAAATAAATAATATATATTGTAGAGTGAAATATGCCAAGAAGACGTGAGGTTCCGATAAGGACAGTTATGCCAGATGCAAAATACAATAGTAATCTTGTGTCTAGGTTTGTGTGTTGCATGATGCGTGATGGTAAAAAGAGTATTGCAGAGAATATTCTTTATTCAGCATTTGATATTATTGAAAAAAAAGTTGGAGAGCCGCCTCTTAAAGTATTTGAGGATGCTATGGAGAATATACGTCCTGTTATTGAAGTTAAATCAAGGCGTGTAGGAGGTTCAACATATCAGGTTCCTACCGAAATCAGGCCTGGGCGTAGAACTGCTCTTGCTATGAGGTGGATTCTTTCTTATTCGAGAAGCAGGTCTGAAAAAAGTATGGCCAAAAAGCTTGCCAGTGAAATAATGGATGCTTATCAGAAAAAAGGTGCAACAATGAAAAAGAAAGAAGATACTCACAAGATGGCTGAGGCAAATAAGGCCTTTGCTCATTATCGCTGGTAAAATAAAAATATTTTTTTATAATGTTATTATGTCACTTTATTGGCAGGTTGCTATAATTTCAGGTAGTGATTTTGTGTAAGTTGTGTTGTTGATTGGTTGATATTTAATCTGTATTTTTGTCTGAGATATTATAGTTATCATAATTGGATGCCATGTTTTGATTATGACATTTTGCAACAGGAGGACTGGAAATGGCTAAAGAAAAATTTAAAAGAACAAAGCCGCATGTAAATGTAGGAACTATAGGTCATATAGATCATGGTAAGACCACGTTGACAGCTGCAATAACCAAGCTCAATGGTTTAAAAGGCAGGGCAGATTTTGTGCCGTTTGATCAGATAGATAAGGCGCCTGAAGAGAGGGAGCGGGGTATAACAATAGCTACAGCTCATGTTGAGTATGAGACAGAAAATCGTCATTATGCACATGTGGATTGCCCTGGTCATGCTGATTATATTAAAAACATGATTACCGGAGCAGCTCAGATGGACGGAGCAATATTAGTGGTAGGGGCTGATGACGGTCCTATGCCTCAGACAAGAGAACATATATTGCTTGCTCGTCAGGTAGGTGTACCTAAGATTGTAGTTTTTTTAAATAAATGTGATATGGTGGA
>DAOWNP010000031.1 GCA_030642545.1 Desulfobacteraceae bacterium
AATTCAAGTATTACAGCACTTAAATATATTGCCAAAGAAAAAAAAGAGATAGCTGAATTTCCATATGAAAAATTATTGGTTAGTTCGAACATAGTTTTGCGTTATTGGTTAGTTTATACATTAGGTTTTAGTAAATGTGAAAAAACATATCATGATTTGATAACTCTTTTAGATGATTCTCATGATAATATTGTGTGCATGGTTCTTGCTTCCTTGAGAAAAAGAGGGCAGTTCCGGTCTGTTAATTGTATTTTACACAAAATCTGTTTTTATAAAAGTTGGTATGTTCAGTGGTATGGATACCAAACTTTAAAAAAAACAGGATGGAAACAGACAGAACGTACTGATTAAATACTGGCTTTTTTTGTTTAATCAGTAAAGCTTTGGATTCTTTATGAGCTGTATAAAAACAAGGCTTGTTTTAATTTTTTTCAGGGGGGAGACGTTCTATGTATAAGCTAATTATTCAAATATTAACAATACATGTTTTACTTTTTTGTTTAATAACAAATTCTTTTGCAGAGCCTACTCTTTTATGGCAAGAGAGTTCAGGTAGTGTTGCTGGTTACAGGTTAAAATATGGTATATCTCCTGGGATCTATCAAAACGTAAAAAACGTTGGTATGCAAACAACATATAATTTATCAGATTTAAATCTTGATAACCGTTTAACATATTATTTTGTTGTAGCGGCATATAACGATTATGGAGAAAGCCTGCCTTCAAATGAGGTGATTTGGGAAATAAAAAAGTCGATTCTCTCGTGGGGAGAGAGTTCGGGGCGTGTTGGTTACAGATTAAAATATGGCCAGTCTTCTGGTATGTATCAATCTGCAAGAGATGTTGGCATACAAACAACATATAATTTATCAGATTTGAATCTTGATAACCGTTTAACGTATTATTTTGTTGTAGCTGCATATAATGATTATGGAGAAAGTCTGCCTTCAAATGAGGTAAACTGGAAAGATGATACTGTACCACCGTTACCAGCAGGCGAGCTTTCAGGTAGTGTTTTAGATTGTCAGGTTAATTTAGAATGGGTTGCATCTGATGGGTCATCTGATGTTGCCGGATATAGAATATATATTGGTTTGGAAAGTCGTCAGTATGGTTCGTATATTTCAGTTGGACCTGATGTTACAAGTTATTTAACAACTGCACTTTCTGCAGGAAATGTTTATTATTGTTCTGTAACTGCTATAGATAGTGCAGCTAACGAGAGTGGTTTTTCAAATGAAGTTATAGTAAATCTTGTTGGGACAAAAACTTTTATACAAT
The DNA here is from genome assembly GCA_030642545.1 of Desulfobacteraceae bacterium. Classification (GTDB taxonomy): domain Bacteria; phylum Desulfobacterota; class Desulfobacteria; order Desulfobacterales; family DAOWNP01; genus DAOWNP01. The sequence continues at coordinate 1,282 of DAOWNP010000031.1, forward strand.
CTTTTATGCGGTTTTATGGGAAGTCTAATATAGATGAACTGGTTATATCAGATTTTGATAAAGATTTTGATGTTGATGGAGATGACCTTGTTAAATTTGCAGCATTATATAGAGGAGTAGATAATGGCTGTGATTAGGAGGTTGGGAACTCGGGAAAAACAATTTTCCTAAACAAGGCAAGGCACATAGATTCAGGTTATCTTTGCCTAATCTATGTGCCTGTTTACGGGAAGTTATTTCGTCTACAGTTCCTAAACCAAAAAAACTCTAAAGTTTGTCAATATACATTAGATCTTTATGCTGAGTTTTTTTAGTTCCTATAACAAGAATATTTATTTTGCCGTCTTTGGTATGTCTGAAATAAAGTCTGCCTTTATATGCGATAACAACTTCAAAGGAGGGATTTTTGTTGTCCTTTTTAGAAAAAACCTTTCTTTTTATAGAAACTTTTGTAAAATTTTCATTAAGCTGATGAATTACCTCTTCACTTTTGATTTTAATTTCGTTGTCTAAGGAGACAAACCCTTCTAATGCACGTTTGGTAAATAATATATTTTTATATAAAGCTTTAAAACGTCTTGTTACAACTTCAGATGCTTTTTCAATATGTTTTTTTTCTTTTTCTTTTGCATGATCAAGTTCTTTTATTCTCAGTTTTAGAGAATCTATATATTTTTGTTGATGTTTTAATAAAGATGTGCTTTCTTCAAGTTCTTCTTCATAAAGAGAGATCTCTTCAAGCATCTCATCTTCGTTTTTTATTACTTTTAATTTTTCTTTTTCAAGTTCTTTTTTTACATTAATCAGATCATTTAAAAGTTTTGAACGTTTTTGTTCATGAATAAAAGCCTGTTTTGCATAACGTGTATGTTTTTCTTCAAGTCCTTTTATTCTTCTATTTTTTATAAATTCATGTTTTTTTGCTTTTTGAGCCCCAATATTATAAAAACAATATAATATAATCAATGAAATAAAAATATAAAATAAAAATATAAAATATGAAATTTTTGTATCATAGGGAATAATAATATCAGCGTTTACTAAAAGCCCGTCTTTTAAAAGATGATAATTTTCAGAAGCAATAATTCTTGATTTATCAATAGAAAATTCATTGTCGTCCTGTTGATAAAAAAAAGGGAATAATCTTATTCCTTTTTTTGTTTTAACCGTTATATTGATTTGAACTCCCCATTTAATTAAAAGTTTGGTCTCTAAATAGATGGCAATATTTTTTTTAACAGCATCTCTTAATGTAATAGAACCTTTAAAAAGAGGGGTTGTGTCACCTATGCATACCTCTTCTATTTCAGCGGTATATTTTTTTTTAATATATGATTCTGTAAAATGAAGTGTAAATAAAAAAAACAGAGGTGGAATAAGAATGCATAAAAATAGTATTTTAAAAGGTAAAAACTTCATATTTCCTACTTAATATCAGTAGTGTCAGGTTAGGAAATTGCAAGAAACAAATAAATTTCCCTTGTGCAAAATTCTAACCGGACACTACTGACTTAATATATATAATTAATATTTAACAGGTTATTTAGGAATGTGGGTGAAATAAAATTCCCTAACTATGCATTCTTCCCAAGCGCCGCCTTTACCCGATTTTAAATCTCAAAAGCATCAAAACAGCTTTCTATTCTTTCAATTTTGACCATGGCTTTTAAGTATATGGTCGAAATTAAAACTAAACCTGTTTTTTTAGTATATTTTTTCTATTGTAATTCAGATAGTAGCTTTTTTGCTTCATCTGATCCATGAAAATTACTATCCATGGATAAAGATTTGTTTAAAAATTTTTTTGCAAGATTTTTGTTGCCTTTTTTATTATATGCAAGGGCTAAATGAAAGTTAACTACAGCATTAGGGCTTTTAAAAAGGCTATCTTTAAATTCAGCAATTGCATTATCGTATAACTCTTTTTTGTAATATACCCAGCCAAGCGTATCCATTATTTTAGGATCTTTAGGAAATTTTTTTTTGGCAAGCTTTGCACATGCAAGGGCATAATCAAGATCCTTGTTTTGTTCTGCTAATACATATGCAAGGTTATTTGCTGCTGGAACAAATTCAGGATTTATTTTAAGAGCATTTCTATAATTTTGTTCAGCAAGGCCAATTTTTTTTTGGGTTTCATATATGGTGCCGATCATCATGTATGAAACAACCTGATTTGGATTCTTTTTTAATATTTCTTTATACTTATTAATAGCCTTATCATCTTTTTTTTCAATTTTATACATTCCTGCAAGGGCGTAATACGGTTTAAGGAAATTATCATTTGCCTGAATAGCTTTGCTAAAATAAATCTCAGCATTTAGCAAATCTTTCTTTAAAATATAGATTTCGCCCTCTATGTGATATACAAAAGCAATAAGTTTTGGTTGTTCCCTGAAAATTTTTATTTGTTGTTTGCATTTATTTAAAGCGTTGGTAAAATCTCCTTTTGCAGCATAAGTTAAAGTAAGCTGCATAAAAACATCCAAAAGTTTGGGATTTATAGAGTGTGCTTTCTCAAAATTTTTTATGGCAAGATTATAATTTTTATTAAAACGGTAAACCAACCCTAATCTGTAATATCCAACAGCTTTAGCAGGATACATTTTTATTATAGATTCAAAAATCTTTTTTGCTTTCATTTTTTTACCTTCATACAAGTAAGAATTACCCATAAGAAGATTTGCGTTAAGATTATAAGGGTTAATGCGTAACACTTTTTCAGCATATTGTTTTGCAAGTTCATAATTTTGTTCTTTTATATAAATATTTGATAGAAAGAGATTTGCCTTTATATGATTAGGTGCAAGTTCGATAGCTTTTAACAGAGACTGTTTTGCGATTCCAGTCTCTTTTTTGGCCGCGTGAAATATTCCTTTAAAGTAATAAGCGTTAATATACTTGGGTTCATCACTTATTATGCCATTTAATATTTCTATAGCTTCTGTAAAGTTGTTTTTTGAACCTTCTATCTGAGAATCAAGTAAGCGGGCAGATAAATATCCTTTGTTTTTAGTCAGAATATCTTTTATAAGTTCTTCTGCTTTGTTTATTTTACCATTTTTAAAATAGAATTCAGCAAGTAATATTTTTGTTTTAGGGTTTGTTGTATCAAGAGCTATACCTTTTTTATAAAATTTTTCTGTTTTGTCTTTTTCTCCGGTTGATTCATAGAATCTTGCCAGTATAATATAGTTTTTTATATTTTTACTATCTACTTCCAATGCTTTTGTATAAGCTTGTTCTGCTTTTTTAATTTTTTTAATTTTATAATATAAATTACCTGAGATAGTATAGAGTCTGGAATTATCTGGATTTTTTTCTATGCAGTTTTTTATAATTTTTTCAGCATTATTGTATTCTTTTTGACTTGCATAAAAATTAAAAAGAGCAAGTTGAGGATTAATTGCTTTTTTATCTATTTGAACAGCAAATTTCAATTTTTTTTCAGCGGCATCATCTTTTCCGGTTTTCATGTAAATTCTGGCAAGACCTGTATATGCAGTAATGTTTTTACTATCCAAATTAATAATTTTTTTAAAGACTGCCTCTGCTTTGTCAAGCTTTTTGTTTATTTCATAAATACCGGATAAAAGAAAAAGAGCAGGGATATTATCAGGATCTTTCTTTAAAATACTATCTACAAGTTCCTTGGATTTTGCGGAATTTTTGCTTAAAAGATAAAACGTAGATAATTTAAGAAGAGCATCAATGTTATCAGGATCTATTCGTGTAATATTTAAATAAGCTGAAAAAGCCTCTTGTGCATTTCCAAGTTTAAGACTGGTCTCACCTAATATTTTATAAGCTTCTGTAAAGCCAGGATCTATTTTAACAGCATTTTTAAGTTCAATGCGAGCACTTTTATATTCTTTTTTTTCAAAATAGGCTTTCCCTTTTTCAAAATAGGCTTTTTTCTTTTCTGCATCTGAAGAACATCCCAGTCCAAGTACAAAAAATAAAGCTAAAAACAAAGATAAAGACTTTAAATGTCCCATACGATCCTCCAAATTAGCTGTTTTAAATTTAAAAATGAAAATTATTAATGTGAGTTTATCTAAAATAATAAACAGTAAATTATAAAACAAAAAATAGTTTTATCAAAGGTTTTTATTTAAAAAATAAATTTTTTTATAATTGAGACTCCACAAGTATCAAAGCAGATTTTAAAATATCAAGATATTTTTTTGATAGAAAGTCGATTCCATCTTTTGTGATTAATGAATAATCTTCTTTTATATCTTTTGGCCAGTCAAGTTTTTCAGGATGAAATGCAGAACCTGTCATAACATTATTTAACCAATATCTATTTGATTCTAACATATCCTTAATAGATGTTAAAATAGGACCTGTTGCAAGTTTTAATTCATCTTCATTAATACCGGATAAAAAAACAGATGAAATTATATTGTTTAGTTTGTTTATAACCATATCTGTTTTTTCAGGGGTAGTAGAAACAACTATTTTAAGTACTCCATATTCTTTATATCCTTTTGATGGTTTATTGTAGACATAGGTAGAGTAGGCAGCTCCAAGCTTTTCTCTTATTTCAAGCCTTATCCGTTCAGATAGTATCTGAGATAAAATCATAAGCCTTCTTGTCTTTTTTATATTCCAGTATTCATCTGTGGCAAAAGCTATATAAACGATACTTTTATTTATTTTTGTAGGTACCTTAATGTTTAATTTTTTGCCTGTTGGAAATAGTGGTGAAAGTTCCTGATGTTTTACAAAGCCTCTCTTTTTTTTCTCAATAGAGCCGAAATAAATGGAGCAAAGATGGATAATATCAGGAATATTGCAATCTCCTATTACAGATATTTCCAACTGATTTTCACTCAATGCTTTTTTGATATATTTTTTTATATCATCTATGGTGATATTATTGAATTTGTCAATTGGTGGAATGCCGAATCTTAAATCTCCTCCAGCAAGAAAGGAATTACCGTGAAGAGTCATTGCCCCTTCTGTTTTTTTTGACAGAGTTGTTATCATTTTTTTGATTTTAATTTTGGCAAGCTCATAAGCTTGAATATTTATACCCTGATCTATAACATGAGTATAGAGTAGTTGAAAAAGAGTTTCAATATCATCAGACGCAGTAACTCCATTGTATTCAAACCTGTTTTCTTTTATATTAAAAGAAACAGACACATTTTTACCGGAAAGAGCTTTTAAAATATCATCTTTTATATATTTTCCTAATCCACTTCCATTAACCACAGCCTCAGAAAATATAGCCAGGCCTGGTTTATCTTTTGGTTCTTCAATTTTGCCATGACCAAAGGCTATATTTATCAATATCTTGTTTTTCTCAAAATCAGTTTTTTTGATATTAAGTTTTATACCATTTTCAAAATCTAAAGAGACAATCCCAATACCTTTATGTTCTGTTCTTTTTATAACTACCCCTTCTTTTTTATCAGGAGTCAGATATGGAAATTTAATGAATTTATTATCAGTGTAGGGAGCAATCTTTATAGTTTTACTTTTTGTATACATTTTCAAGATCTGTTTTTCAGGGGTGGTATTTTGTTTGTTTAAATCAATATTGCCTGTCACAGTAATAAGCCTGTGGGAAGGAAGCCAGATTTTAACAAATTCTGAATTGATTGTTTCTAATGATACACTATTTATCATAGGTTCATAAAGAAGTTTTTCCTGATCAGGAGACATAAATATTTTATTATTATTATAATGATTAATCAGGCTTCTTGCTAACGCACTGCTTTCTCTTGTGGATGCAGTTTTGGCAGCATTTGTGATGCTTGCCATATAATCTTTTTTTACTCTTTTGAGCTCTGATTCAGTAAATCCGTATTTAAGGGCACTTCTTAATGTATTTTCCAGCAGTGTTAAAGTTTCCTGCGTTTTTTCAGGTAAACATCTTGCTGAAATTGCTCCATAAGCTATATCTTTAAAAAATATACCAGAAAAAATTGAAGCTGATGTAACAGGAGCATTGCCTTTTCCAATTAAAGAGCTGAACCTGTTATTTATAATAGAACATGCCATATCCTGGTAAAGCTCTGTTTTTCGCTGGTTTTTTGTTTCAACCCCTTTTTTGTAGTCAGTTACAACACAAATACTTACTTTTGTATCTCCTGCCTCATTTTCATAATGATAAAATGGTTTAATACCTTTATGATTTATTTTTCCTGATTTTTTTTTAATACAAACTGCTTGTTTTCTCGGAGATAGATCAGAAAATCTCTCTTTGATTATTTTTGATGCAAGGTTTGTGTCAAAATCTCCAACTAAAACAAGAGACATATTTTCTGGTCTGTACCATGTATCATAAAAAAGTCTAAGATCATCTGTTCCTATAGTTTTTATTATTTTTTCTAAACCTATGGGAAGTCGCCTGGTAAGACGAGATCCCTGAAGTTCAAATTTAAGTACAGCAACAAAAGTTCTGTAAGAAGCAGAATCTCTTAATCTTTTTTCTTCTAAGATAACATTTCTTTCTCGATCTGCTTCTGATTGGAGAAGGAGAGCCCCTTGTGCATAATCGTGCATAACAAGAAGCCCTTTATCAAGGTTCTCCTGCATGCCATCTGGTAAAAACAGGTCGTATACAGTTTCATTAAAACCTGTATGAGCATTGGTATCGCCGCCAAAATTCATTCCTAATTTTTGAAAGTATTTAATTAATTCTCCTGGTTTAAAATGAGTTGAACCGCAAAAAAGCATATGTTCTAAAAAATGGGCGATGCCTTGCTGATTGTCATTTTCATTTAATGAGCCGGTATTTACATTAAGATGCATACTTACCCTGTCTTTTGGGTTGCTGTTTTTCATTAAAATGTATTTAAAACCATTGGGAAGAGTTTTGTATATAACACTTTTATCATAATCAAGGTTGGTTTTATCTTTTGGCCATAGCACACTGTAACTGTTAAAGGAGTTACAGGCTGTTTTATTATTAGAATATCCGGTATCTGAGGCAATTGATGATAAAACTAAAAATTGTGTAAAAAGCAAAAAAAACAATAAAGCTAAAAGATTTTTTATTTTCAGGGTATACATCTGGATTTCTCCTTGTGAGTAGTATGCTCAAATTGTGAATTAAGTCTGTTGTATTTACCTCGCCAGGCGGATGCAAAACGCCAATTTATCCAATTTCTGTGTTGAAAAATTGATTTTGATCCGGAAAATACAACGGCGTATGCCTGTGGTCAAAATAATTTTCCGCCTTGAACTTGATGAAATCTGCATTCCGCATGCGCCTGTCGATTTTATTTATTTTTTATAAAAGTTTGAATGTCTGTCAAACATTTTTACAGATTACATCAAAAAAAATATTTTTACAAATAAGAAATGAGGGAGTCATTATGTTGCCAGTCATGGTATATTCTTTTTGTATATATTGGAAAAGTTCTTTGACTTCAATCATACCCTCAATTATAATTTATATTTTTATATGAAAATGATGAATTATGAATGGTAAATTATGAATTAAGGAATTCTACTAATTTATAATTTATTAGTAAGCGTTATTTCATTTTTATGTTTTGCATCCGCCTGTCGACAGGCGAATGCTACTTAGTAGATTTTCCCTTAACATGAAAGAGAAAAAGAATTATGCCTTATAGATTAGAAATAGCGTTAAAACAAAAGCTTACTGATCCGGATGGAAACAGGATTTGCCGCAAGGCTGCAGATTATTTAAATATTAAAATAGATTCAGTTCGTAAAATAGATATTATAACAATAGATGCTGATTTTTCAGATGACCAGTTAAAAACAGTAAAGGAGGGGATTTTTACAAATCCTGTTACCCAGTTTTCTTCGTATAACCCTTTGTCTGTAGCTTTTGACTGGATAGTTTTTGTGGGATTCAAGCCTGGTGTAAAAGATAATCCTGCAAGCACTGCAATAGAGGCTATAGAAGATGTGCTGCGTATAAAATTTGGTGATGATCAGGCAGTTTATACAGCAAAAAGATACTGTTTTACAGGGTCTGATTTAAATAGAGATGATATAGAGAATATAACAAAAGAGCTTCTTGCAAATGATATTATTCAGCAATGGAAGATTTTTTCATCAAAAGAGTGGGACGAGAAAAAAGGTGTTGGTTATATTTTGCCCAAGGTTGTTTTAAATCATGAACCTGTTGTAAGTATAATATCCATAAAAACTGATGAAAGTCTGGAAAAAACCAGTATAGAGAGAAATCTTGCTTTAAATCCAAATGATATTCCAACCATAAGGTCTTATTTTTTAGATAAAGATGTGATAAAAGAACGTTTGAAAAACGGGCTTTCGGATCCAACAGATATTGAACTTGAATATATATCTCAGAGCAGAAGTGATCACTGTAATCATAATACATTTTGCGGGAAATTTTTTTATAAAGATCTGTTTTCAAATGAGGAAGAGGTTATAGACAGCCTTTTTGATACCTATATAAAAAACCCTACTTTACTGTTAAAAGAAAAAAAAGAGTGGATTGTATCAGTCTTGTGGGATAATGCCGGGGTGGGCAAATTTGACAGTAATCATAATTATGTAATAACAGGTGAGACTCATAATTCTCCGTCTAATATGGAGGCTTATGGAGGAGCTATAACAGGTATTGTAGGAGTATACAGAGATCCGCTGGGTACAGGCAAAGGTTCAAAGCTTGTTATGGGTGGTTATGGGTTTTGTACAGGTGACAGGGATTACAGAGGCGATCTGTCTCCAAAATTGCACCCAAGACGTCTTTTGGATGGAATAATAGAAGGTGTTAAGGACGGCGGTAATAAAAGTGGTATTCCCACAACATTTGGCCAGGTTTTGTTTGATTTTGGATATATGGGAAAGAGCCTTGTTTTTGTTACAGCAGTTGGAATTATGCCATCTGCTTTAAATGGAGAACCAGCTGATAAAAAAGTTACATCCCCTGGAGATCTTATTATTATGTGCGGGGGAAGGGTTGGTAAAGATGGAATCCATGGGGTTACAGCTTCCTCTGAATCATTTTCTGAAAACACTCCGGCAGGTCATGTTCAAATAGGAGATCCATATACCCAGAAAAAAATGCATGATTTTATTATAGAGGCGAGAGATCTTGGTTTAATCTCTTTTATTACAGATAATGGAGGAGGCGGGCTTTCCTCATCTATTGGTGAATCAGCAGAATTTTCAGGAGGCTGCATAGTAGATCTTGAGAAGGTTCCTTTAAAATATGACGGGCTTGATCAATGGGAAATATGGATTTCAGAGTCTCAGGAAAGAATGACTGTTGCTATATCACCATCTGTTTGTAAACAGTTTATGGAGCTTTCTGAAAAACATGCTGTTACGAGTACTGTAATAGGAGTTTATACTGATTCAGGCAAACTTCATATAAAATATAATAATGATACATGTGCGTATGTTAATCTTGATCTGATAAAGTCAGGTTTCCCACAGTGGGAGTTTGATGCTGTCTGGATTCCGCCTGAGATGCGGGGTATGTACGAACCTGTTACAGGAGAGCCGGAAGATTATAATAAACTTCTATTAGATATTCTTTCACGTCCTAATATTTGTTCAAAGGAGTGGATAACAGTTCAGTATGATCATGAAGTTCAGGGTACAAGTGTAATAAAGCCTCTTGTGGGGGAAGATCATGATGTATACAGTGATGCTTCGGTAATACGACCTGTTTTAGATTCTAACAAAGGACTTGCTTTTTCCCAGGCTATTTTACCTTTTTATTCAAAAATTGATGCATATCATATGACTTCAAATACCATAGATGAAGCGGTAAGGAGAATAATTGCAGTTGGTGGTGATTTTGAGCATATAGGAGGTGTTGATAATTTTTGCTGGCCGGGAATAGCCTGTGATTCTTGTAATAACCCTGATGGTAAATTTAAAGCAGCCCAGCTTGTTCGTTCATGTAAAGCATTAAAAGATATGTGCATGGCTTATGAAATTCCTCTTTTGTCTGGAAAAGACAGTATGTATGTTGATGGACATTTAACAGGACCTTTTGGAGAGACAAGAAAAGTTTCAGCCCTTGAAACAATGCAGTTCTCAGCCATATCTGTTGTAAAAGATATTGAAAAATGTGTGACAATGGATGCTAAAATTGCAGGTGATTTTGTATATATACTTGGTGAAACCAGGAATGAACTTGGAGGCTCTGAATATTACCAGAGAATGGGGTATGTTGGTTTGAATGTTCCGGTTGTTGATTTAAAAGAGAATCTTAAGTGCTATAAAACATTAAATCAGGCTATAGATGAGGCTCTTGTGGCATCTGTGCATGGTATCTATCGGGGAGGATTTGCTGTTCATCTTGCTATGGTTGCCATGGGCGGAAACCTTGGAATAGAATGTAATTTAAAAGATATTCCGCAAAAAAGTGATTTGTCGCCTGATAGACTACTTTTTTCTGAATCAGCAGGTAGATTTATTGTAACAGTAGATAGTAAAAACAGGGGAAAATTTGAAAAATTATTTAAAGACGTTATATTTGCATGTGTGGGCAATGTTACATTGTCAAAAAAGCTAATAATTAAAAATGGTGATAAAACTGTAGTATCTACTGAAATCAAAGAATTAAAGTCAGCATATAAGCGTCTTTTTGGGAGTTTAATATGAACAAAAACAAGGTTAGAGTTCTTATTCTTACAGGATATGGTTTAAATTGTGATTATGAAACAGCTTTCTCTTTTACGCTTTCTGGTGCAAAAGCCGTAAAAGTTCATATTAATGACTTAATAAATAACAGTGTAAATCTGAAAAGTTATAATATTATGGTTTTTGGCGGTGGGTTTAGCTGGGGTGATGATCATGGGGCAGGAGTAGTTCAGGCAATCCGCATGAAAACTAATTTAGGTGAAAAAATACTGGAATTTGTAAATAGCGGCAATCTTGTTTTAGGTATATGTAATGGATTTCAAACATTGGTAAATATGGGACTGCTGCCTGGATTTGATTGTGATTATACTAAAAGAGAGGTAGCATTAACACATAATGATTGTGGGAATTTCAGAGACCAGTGGGTTCATCTTGCTGTAAATACTGAATCAAAATGTGTTTTTACAAAAAATATGGATTTTGTTGATTTTCCTGTAAGACATGGTGAAGGAAAATTTTATGCTGAGTCTGATATAATTGATAAAATAGAAGCGAATAATCAGGTGGTTTTGCGGTATGCACAAAAAGACGGGTCACCATCTTCTCTTAAATTTCCTGAAAACCCCAATGGTTCATTAAATGATATAGCAGGGATATGTGATTCTACCGGGAGAAT
>DAOWNP010000089.1 GCA_030642545.1 Desulfobacteraceae bacterium
GATTTTTAAATAAGAAACAGGAAAAAATCAATAATATCAGAGGGGAAAATGTATTTTATACATACTGCATTTTATAGTCATATACGTAGTATAGTAAGCAGGTTTATAAAAAGATGCCGCACAATAATTTCTGGTTTGCGAAAATCTAAAAATGCTTTGCTATCAGTTGGTTTTACTGCAAAAGATTCTTTACTTTTAAAACAGGGAGAGGGTAGGCAGCAAATGGTTTTACTGCCATTTGTGTCTATCTTGCGCAAGCAGCAGGAAAAATTGATTAAGCTGTCTGGTAATACAGAAGAGGAATTTCTTTCACTTGGGGTTAAACTTCAGGATATTTCATCTAAAGCAAAATCTCTGCCTGAGAGATTGGTTCATATTGCAGAATTAATAAAAGGGGGAGGAGAACACAATTTCTTTGATCAGTCTAAGTATGTTTCAGAAAAAAGCCTGACAATTTTGAAGATGTTTGATGCTGAAACCAAAGAAATAATTTTAAAAATAAATTCGATTGTCGAACAAATTAAGAAGTTTTCTAAAAATAAAAATGATTTTAAGATAATTTCCAGAACACTTCGTGTATTGGGAATAAATATTAAAATTCAGGGTGTACAAATAATAGGAGATGAAAATAATTCAATTGGTTTGGCAGATGAAGTTAGCGGGCTTTCTATAAAAACAGATGTTATTGTTGACAAGTTGTTTGATGAGCTGGGAAAAGCAGATGTATCTGTGTTGCTTATTGCAGACAGAATTAACAGGCATTTGCAAAAAAACAGCAGGCAGATTAAACAAGCTGAAAAAAGGATAAATAATGTTCTTGGCAGACTTAAGGAGATGTTTGATCTGTCAGCAGGTTTATTGACAAATATTACTTCATGTTCGTCTGAAATATCAAAAAGGGTTGGTGAGATTGTTATGTCTATGCAGTTTCATGATATTTCGAGACAAAAAATTGAACATGTGTCTGAAGCATTAGAAGATATTTGTAAAAAATTAGAGGAAGATACTAAATCCGGTAATGGAGATGAGAGTAGTTTGCCTGCATACATATTAAAAATAGCAGCAGTTCAGATATCTCAGCTTGATTTTGTTACTCATGAAATGGAAACTGCGGAAAAGAAAATGGTTGAGGGGCTTGAGGATATTGCTCTTAATACCAAAAAGCAATCTGAAGAGCTTATAAAGGCAACAGGTGTTCAAGAAAAGGAATCAGATAATTCAGTTGTCATTAAATTTCGTGATGAAATAACAACAATTATATCTGCTCTTACTAAAAATGCAGAAAATAATAATTATATACAAGAAGAGGTTAAAGGAGTTTCAAAAACAGCAAAAGCAATATTTTTTTTTATCGGGAATGTAGAAGAAATTGCTGAAAAAATAAAACTTCTTGCTTTAAATGCACAGATTGAAGCTGCACGTATTGGGGAAAGCGGGCTTGCACTTAGTATTCTTGCCCGTGAAGTCCGGGATGTTTCAGCTCATTCAAACAGAGTTGTTGATACGATATCTGCAGGGGTTAAATTGATTTTAGATATAGCTGACAGGCTGCAAATCCATATTAGTGATGCCTTTACTAAAGGATTAAATGATGTAGAAGATTTAAGGCGAACAGCTGTTGAAACTGGGGAGGGTTTAAATAACCTTAATAATGAAATGGCAGAAAATATTGTAGATTTTAATGGGAAAAGTCAACAACTTGCTTTAGATATTTCTGCTATTAAATCTGAAATTCGATTTTTCAGGGAAATGAAAGAGTGTATTTTTGATGCTAAAATGGTGATAAACCAATTAATAGAAGCGGTTAGACCTTTTGCTGCTGAAAACAAAACAGATAGTGATGAATCACTTTTAACTGAATTAAATGTCAGATATACCATGGAAAGTGAACGAATAGCTCATGAAAATGCTTTTCGCCTGTCGCATATGGAAAATTGTGACAGCAATGCTTTAGCAGAAAAAATATGTGGTGATGAAGTTTTTGCTGAGCCTGTTCATGATGAAGATGATGGAGATATAGAATTATTTGAAGATTTTGATGCAGAGGATGAACAGACAGGGGAAGTTGAAGTTTTTGATAAAAAAGAAGATAGTACTGCTGCTGCTGATGATGATGATGAACTTGGAGATAATATTGAATTATTTTGAATTAGTTGGCGTTCAGCAAAATACGGAGGAAAATAAGATGTCCTTTGAAACAAGTCAAACAGAACAAGGAATATTTTTGTTTTTAAAAGATGAAGTAACAGTTGTTGAAGCGGTAGAGTTAAAGGCTGAGCTTGTTAAGTTAATAGAAAGTAACAGTGGTTTTGCAATTGATGTAGAACAGGTAACAGATTTGGATACATCAACTGTCCAATTGATTATTTCCTCATTCAAAGCTGCAAAAGAGAAAGGTGTGGAGATATTTCTGACTGGACGGTGTGAGGCTTTTGAAAGTGCGATAAAACGGACAGGAGCTTTGATATAAAGGGTGAGAGACTATCTGTTTTTTCCTTTTAATTTTGTAATAACATATTGATTGATTTTACAGGAGATTGCTTATGGCAAAGATGATAATGACAGCAGATGACTCAGCAAGTATAAGACAAATGGTGAGTTTTACGCTTAAAGATGCAGGCTATGAAGTGGTTGAAGCGGTAGATGGCAAAGATGCTTTAAATAAGCTTGATGATGTAAAAATTAATATGTTGATAACCGATCTTAATATGCCCAATATGGATGGTATTGAGCTTATCAAACAGGTACGGGCTATACCTGAATTCAAATTTATTCCAATTATTATGCTAACAACTGAATCACAAGCCGGAAAAAAACAGGAAGGTAAGTCTGCTGGTGCTACAGGCTGGATTGTAAAACCTTTTAAACCTGAGCAATTAATAGCTGTAATCAAAAAAGTATTGAGATAAAAATAAATGGTTGACAGGTTGTCTGGTTTCTAACCAAAAAAAAGGCATAAAATAATGACTCAATTAAATATACATGCAGAAACTTACAGGCAGGAAGCTATAGAGCTTTTATCTGATGTGGAAGATGCGATTTTGAATGTTGAACAGGATTCTGAAAACATGGAGCATATTAATCGTCTTTTTCGTGCCATGCATACAATTAAGGGTTCTGGTGCCATGTTCGGGTTTGATAATATAGCGAATTTTACACATCATGCTGAGACAGTACTTGATAAAGTGAGAGAGAGTATTATTCCTGTAAATAAAGATCTTATTGATTTAATTCTTGCGTCAAGTGATCAAATCAGAGTTATGCTGGAGTCAATAGAAGGAGATGCAAATATTGATGTTTCACGTTCTGTGCAGATTATTGATGGATTAAAAGCTCTTATGCCGGCTGAAGTTGACCATGCAGATATACTGTCTTCAGAAAACTCAGAAATGTCTGATATTGACGCAGACAAGAAAAATAAAAAAATTATTTTTCGTATCAGATTTTGTCCGGGATCATCTATTTTTGCCACAGGCATGGATCCTGCGTTGCTTTTAGATGAATTAAGAGAGCTTGGCGAGTGTACTGTAACAGCTCAAACTGAAAATATTCCGGCTCTTTGTGATCTTGATCCTGAGCAATGTTATATCTATTGGGATTTGGTTCTGACTACAGACCGAAGCATAAATGATATTAAAGATGTTTTTATTTTTGTTGATGATGAAAGTGAGATTAAAATTGATGAAATTGTATGTGATGAAGATATAAAAAATGACAGGAAACTATTGGGAGAGATTCTTGTTGAAAGAGGAGATGTAACAGAAGCAGGTATAAATAATGCTTTGGATAAGCAGAAGCCGATAGGTGAACATCTTATAGATTCAAAAACTGTTTCAAAAGAGAAAGTAAATTCAGCCTTAAATGAGCAGCTGGCCATAAAAAAACACAAAACAGCAACCGGAGCCGGTAGTATTCGAGTACCTTCTGACAGGCTTGATATTCTTATTAATCTTGTTGGTGAGCTTGTTATAACTCAGGCCAGGCTCAGCCAGATAGCTATTGATTTAAACGATGGCAGACTTTCTTCTCCTGTTGAAGAAGTAGAACGACTTTCAGCAGAACTTCGTGATTGTGTACTTAATATTCGTATGCTGCCAATAGGAACTACGTTTAGTAAATTCAGACGACTTGTGCGTGATCTCTCTTCTGAACTTGGTAAGGAAATTGAGATAGAGACTGAAGGGGCTGAAACTGAATTAGATAAAACAGTTATTGAAAGGTTGGATAATCCTTTGGTGCATCTTATCAGAAATAGCATAGACCATGGTATAGAATCTCCTGAAGACCGTAAAAAAGCAGGTAAACTTAAAAAAGGAAGAATCAGACTTATTGCGGAACACAGAGGTGCTAATGTCGTTATCACTATAAAAGATGATGGCAGAGGTCTTGATGCAGAAGCCATTAAATCAAAAGCAATTAAAAAGGGATTGATAGAAACAACTGACAATTTAAGCGAATCAGAAATATTTAAACTTGTTTTTGTTCCTGGATTTTCTACTAATATGCAGGTTACCAGTGTTTCCGGACGTGGTGTGGGGATGGATGTTGTAAAGCGTGAGATCGAAGCACTTCGGGGAACAATTAATATTTTTAGTGAAAAAGGGAGCAACTATTGAACTGGTATTGCCTCTTACTTTGGCTATTATAGACGGGCTTTTGGTAAAAGCAGGTGATGTCCGGTTTGTGCTTCCACTTGTTTTTGTGGATGAATGTATGGAACTTTCAAAAGAACAGGTTGATTCCGCCTGCGGTCGGAATCTGGTTTCTGTAAGGGGGGAATTGGTATCTTATGTACGCCTGCGGGAAATGTTTGACATAATCAGTGAATATCCTCCTTTAGAACAAATTGTTATAGTTAAATTTGAAGGAATGCGGAGTGGAGTTGTAGTGGATGAAATAATAGGTATTCATCAGACTGTTATTAAGTCTTTGGGCAGTATATATCGAGATGTGGAAGGGGTTTCAGGAGGAACTATTTTAGGTGATGGCGAAGTTGCATTAATAGTTGATGTGGCAAAAGTAATTCAATGTGCGGAAACAGAGGAAAAGAAAGAGACAAAAGCTGGTTGATATAACCAATTGATTTATTGAAGGGAAAAAGGAGGGGTTAATATGTTAGAATATTACAAAATTTCTCTCTAATTGAGTTTTTTTAGATTTTAGATTTGGGATAAAACTCAATACAGAGTGTGTTTATGGTACAAAGAAATAGGGTTATAATTTTCTGGTTATTTTTTAAAATATGAAAGGATAAAATATGTTTGATAAAATAAAAAAATATTTTACACATTTAGATTATGAAGATCCGAAATATAAAAAAGAAGGAGAAAATATGGCAGGCACAACTATGAATGTTGTTATGCTTAAGGAAATTAAAGCTCTAATTAAAAATATAAAACAAGGTCGATTGGATACTCGTGCAGATATTAATGAAGTAGATGGAACTGATAAAGAAGTGCTTGAAGGTTTTAATGAAGTGCTTGATGCAGTAATAGGACCGCTAAATGTTGCAGCTGAATATGTAGATCGTATAAGTAAAGGTGATATACCTGAAAAAATTACAGATAATTATAATGGTGATTTAAACGAAATCAAGAATAATTTGAATCAGTGCATAGATGCGATAACCGGTCTTGTGTCTGAATCTGAAATGCTATCTGCAGCTGGGGTAGATGGCAAGCTTGATATAAGAGGAGATGCTAAAAAGTTTGGCGGAGATTTTGGTAAAATCGTTCAGGGAGTAAATGATATTCTTGATGCAGTAATAGGGCCGTTAAATGTTGCAGCTGAATATGTAGATCGTATAAGTAAAGGTGATATACCTGAAAAAATTACAGATAATTATAATGGTGATTTAAACGAGATCAAGAATAATTTGAATCAGTGTATAGATGCGATAACCGGTCTTGTGTCTGAAGTTGAAATGCTATCTGCAGCCGGGGTAGATGGCAGGCTTGATATAAGAGGAGATGCTAAAAAGTTTGGCGGAGATTTTGGCAAAATCGTTCAGGGAGTGAATGATATCCTTGATGCAGTAATAGGACCGTTAAATGTTGCAGCTGAATATGTAGATCGTATAAGTAAAGGTGATATCCCTGAAAAAATTACAGATAATTATAATGGTGATTTCAAAGAGTTGCAGAATAATGTTAACATGATGATAGAAAATCTTACCAATTTTGCAATTGATGTACAGTCAGCTGCAGATCAGGTAGCATCAGGCAGTGAACAACTTAGTTCAGCAGCACAGGAGATGTCTCAGGGTGCAACAGAACAGGCATCCAGTGTTGAAGAAATTTCAAGTTCTATGGAAGAGATGAATAGTGCAGTAAATCAAAATGCAGATAATGCAAAAGAGACAGCTTCTATTGCAGGAAAAGCTGCATCAGATGGAGGCGAAGGAGGGAAAGCTGCGATGGATACGGTGGGTGCTATGAAGAGTATTGCTGATAAAATTGGTATTATTGAAGAAATAGCACGCCAAACCAATATGCTGGCACTTAATGCTGCTATTGAAGGAGCAAGAGCAGGTGAACAGGGTAAGGGCTTTTCTGTTGTAGCAGCTGAAATACGCAAACTTGCAGAACGGAGTCAGGATGCTGCAAAAGAGATTGGAACTGTTTCAGACAGCAGTGTGAAAATTGCAGAAAACGCAGGAGCACTTTTGGGGAAAATTGTGCCTGATATTCAGAAAACTGCTGAACTTGTGCAGGAAATAAATGCTTCAAGTGCTGAGCAGGCACGAGGAATTGAGCAGGTTACCAAAGCAATAGAACAATTAGATCAGGTAATTCAACAAAATGGCAGTGCAACAGAAGAGATGGCATCAACAAGTGAAGAGCTTTCAGCTCAGGCAGAACAGCTTAAAGCAGCAGCAGCTTTTTTTAAGATAAGCGGCAGAGAGACTTCTAAAAATTTAAAAAAGCAAGTTAGACACAATGTTGTTGCTCAAATATCTGCACCAGTAAAAAATGAAAACAAAAAAGCAGATGGCATTTCTCTGAATATGAAAGATGCTGCTATTGATACTCAGTTTGAAAGATATTAAGATTTTGTTAAACAGGGAGATATCCTTTTCTCCCGTCAGGGACACTTGAAAACAGCCGGCAATTTATAGAAGGTAATGAGAGAATAAATTAAAAAGTCCTGCAGGGATGATGGAACTTAAAGCAGTTATTTTATATAAAAATAATAAGGAAATATTATGAATGAAAATATAATAACTAAAAATGATCAATACCTTACTTTTAGACTGGGGAATGAGGATTTTGCTTTGGGAATTAGCAGAGTACGAGAGGTAATGGATTATGCTAATATTACAAAAGTACCGAGAATGCCTGAATTTTTAAGAGGAGTTATTAATCTCAGGGGTAATGTAATGCCTGTGATAGATCTGCGCTTAAAACTTGGGATGAGTGCTACAGAAAAAACAGTAGATACATGTATTGTAATTATGGAAATTATGATTGATGGCGAATCTGTTGAGATGGGGGTATTAACTGATTCCGTGCAGGAGGTGATTGATCTTGATTCATCTATGATAAAACCTCCTCCGAGATTTGGGACAAAATTAGATACAGAGTTTATTTGTGGTATGGGTAAACACAATGATAATTTTCTGATTATTCTTAATATTGATAAAGTGCTTGCGAGTGATGAACTGGCTCTAATTCAGAATAAGGATGGAAGTTTAATACAAAATGCGGAAAATTTATAAGTTTGAAGAAAATGAAGATAAAGAAGAATGTCCGTCTTTATATAGGAGATGTGTATGCAGATAGAGAGGCTGCGATAATAGAGACAGTTCTTGGCTCATGTGTTGCGGTCTGCCTTTTTGATCCAATATATCAAGTTGGTGGAATGAATCATATTTTTCTTCCTGAAAAACTTGATATAAAATATTTTAATGATAATACAAGATATGGTATAAATGCTATGGAAATTTTGATCAATAAAATCATGAATATGGGAGGGAAACGTAAAAATATTGTTGCTAAAGTATTTGGAGGGAGTTCTCTTTTCCCATCAATTTTTGAAGAAGATGGAGTAGGTGCAAAAAATGTAAAATTTGTTTTAAAATTTCTGGAACAAGAAAGAATTAAAATTATAACCAAAGATGTTAAAGGATATGATACGAGAAAGATATATTTTCACACGGATACGGGAGATGTTTTTCTTAGACGATTTTCTTCTAAAAATTATTCAAAAATTGCTGTTAAGGAAAAACAATATCTCAGAAAAATTAAAAAAGAGATTAATAAGCCAGGGAAGATAACACTATTTGAATAGAGGTGTTTTACAGTTTTTACTGTATTGTTTATTAATTTTTACAATACAAAAAAATATTAAAAAAATATGGGAACTGAGAAAAATTTATACGGTCAAGATAATATGGTTGAGCCGGTATTTAGAAATATTACCATGTCAGATACGTTGTTTAAACAGTTTAGTGAGTTTATTTATGAGGAATGTGGTATTAAACTTCCGTATGTTAAAAAGACCATGTTAACGGTCAGGCTTTTTAAACGATTGCGTGTTCTTGATATGAAGTCGTTTGATCAATATTATGACTATGTACATGATTCTAAAAACCGCCATAGTGAACTGGTACAAATGATTGATGTTGTTAGTACAAACAAAACAGATTTTTTTCGTGAGCCAGCACATTTTGTTTTTTTGCAACAACAGGTATTGCCGGAACTTGC
>DAOWNP010000226.1 GCA_030642545.1 Desulfobacteraceae bacterium
GTCCCCATTTTTTTCCAACCCACCGGCAATAAAACTTACTACTTCCGCAAATTCCAGGGACACCTTGCTTAAACTTAGAAACCAATATCAGTTACTTCTTTTGGGATTAAGGATTTTTTTCTTTCATAATTTTAATTGTTCTATCTGTTTAATGTAGTATTACGATAATTTTTTTAAATAGTATTTTTTTTACCTGATTATAAATGATTTTGAAAATATTCTAAAAGAGAGAAAAATGCAATCTAAATTAAACGATAAAGATGTCGAATTTAATTCTAAAAAAATAAAGTCTCCAAAGGAATTTTATTCAGGATTTAAAATATTCCATGAACTAATGTCAAAAAGAATCAGAGAGATCCTGCTGGTATCCAGTTCTTATGATGCATTTATATTAGAAGAGGATGGAAGTATCGCATCAAGAATAATTAATGAATACAGCGGCTTGAATTTGAGTTATCCGCCAAGAGTCAGCAGGATTTCTTCTGCATCATCTGCTATTACTTTTATAAAAAACAATAAAACAGATCTTGTTATTACAATGCCCAACTTAGATAATATGGATGTTTTTTGCTTTGGATGTGATATAAAAAAGATTAAAGCAGATCTGCCTGTTATTTTACTGACAAATAATTTGGGGAGTATTAAACCATGTGCAGATAAGGAGATGGAAAAGGGGATTGACCGAATATATCTGTGGAGTGGAAATTCTGAGCTTTTACTTGCAATGATAAAAAGTGTTGAAGACAGTTTAAATGTTGATTATGACACTAAAATAGCAAATGTTCCTGTTTTGCTTCTTGTTGAAGATTCACCTGTTTATTACTCAACATTTATTTCCATGATTTATAAGGAGATAGTAAAGCAAACTCAGGCTGTGCTGGGTGGAGGGCTTAATGAGGAACACAGAATATTAAGAATGAGAGCAAGACCAAAGATTCTTCTTGCACAAAATTATGAAGAAGCAATAGATATTTATAACAAATATAAAAAATATCTTATTGGAATAATATCTGATCTGCGTTTTCCAAAAAAAGGAGAAATAAATGCTGTTGCTGGCCAGGATTTTCTTATAAAAGTCCGCAAAGATATGTTTGATCTGCCGATTCTTTTATTAAGTTCTGAGCTTGAAAATACAATTTATATGAAATCTTTATCTATAGCATTTTTAGATAAAAATTCACCTGACCTTCTTGATAAAATACATAATTTTTTTATTTCCCATTTAGGGTTTGGAGATTTTATTTTTAGAATGCCTGGAGGACGAGAGGTGGGACGTGCTTCAAATCTTAGAGAGCTGGAAAAACAGGTTGCTAAAATTCCTGCAAAATCTCTTTATTTTCATGCAAATCAAAACCATTTTTCAAAATGGATTATGGGTAGATCGGAAATAACTTTGGCTTCAAGATTAAGAGATATTAAAAGTTCAGATTTTAAAAATATACATGATATAAGAGAATATATTGTAAATAGTATTCACCAGCTTCGGAAATGGAGACTAAAGGGAATAGTAGCTATTTTTAATGATGACAAATTTGATTCGGATATAATGGATTTTGTGAAAATAGGAAATGGATCTTTAGGCGGAAAGGCAAGGGGACTTGCATTTATGTCTACAATGCTTCAGAGCAAAAACTGGATTTATCCCAAATATAGTGAGATAAATATTAAAATACCAAAAATTTTAGTAATTTGTACAGATGGGTTTTGTGAATTTATAAAAGAGAATGATCTCCATTATGTTGCACAGGAAAATTTAGAAGACAGCGAAATAGCTGAAATTTTTCAGAATGCTGAACTATCTGAAAAACTTAATAAAAAACTAAAAATATATTTAGAAAGTGTTAAATATCCTTTGTCTGTACGCTCATCAGGTTTGCTGGAAGATGCTATGCTCAAACCTTATGCAGGACTTTACAGTTCATTTATGATTCCTAATAATCATACAAATATTTTAGTAAGGCTTGATCAGCTGTCAAGAGCTATAAAATTAGTCTATGCTTCAACTTTTTATCAGGACCCGAAAGCTTTTTCTAAAAATGCTTATATTCAATCCCATGAAGAAGCTATGGCTGTTATCGTGCAACAGTTGGTAGGAATTCAACAAGGGGATTATTTTTATCCTTCTTTTTCAGGTGTTGCATTGTCTAATAATTTTTATCCTTTTTCACATATGAAACCTTCAGATGGTATAGCACACATTGCTCTTGGTATGGGAAAAACTGTGGTTGAGGGAGAAAAATCTTTGCGATTTTGTCCGAGATATCCTGAAATTCTTCCGCAGTTTAGTTTGATTGATGAAATATTGAACAATTCTCAAAAAGAGTTTTATGTTCTTAAAATCAAGAATTATTCTAAAAAGTTAAATTTTTTAGAAAATAGTAATCTTTACAAGAGGCAGATTATAGATGCAGAAAATGAGTTTTCTGTAAAAAGTATTGCAAGTACATATTTACCTGATGAACACAGATTAATAGATTCAGGGTACTCTAAAGGAGTTAAAATAATTACTTTTGCACAAATTTTAAAATACAATACTTTTCCTTTATCAGGTGTTTTAAATGATATACTCCAGATTGGACGTGAAGGTATGGGAGGACCTGTTGAGATAGAATTTGCTGTAAATCTTAATAAAGATAAAAAAAAGAAAAATGAATTTTTTTTTCTTCAGATCCGTCCGATAACACAAAAAGGGGAAAGACATGAAATAATATTAAGTAAAGAGATGGAAGAAAATATAATATGCAGATCATCTGTTGCTTTGGGTAATGGGATAAATAATACTATAGCCGATATAGTGTATGTAAAACCAGATGCATTTAAAGTTGAATTTACAAAAAAGATAGCAGATGAAATAAGCAAGATAAATTTTTATCTTTTAAATAAGAAACGTCCTTATATGCTTATTGGGCCTGGCAGGTGGGGAACAGCTGACAGTTGGCTTGGGATACCTGTAAAATGGAGAGATATTTCAGGAGTGGAAGTAATTATTGAATTAAAAAGCAGCCAGTTAAATGCTGCTCCATCGTCAGGATCTCATTTTTTTCATAATATAACTTCATTGGGGATTGATTATATTACAGTTGATCAGAAAATTAAAGATGACTTTATTAAATGGGACAGGCTCAAGTCTGCTGAATCAAAAACAGAAACGGAATTTGTAAGACATATACAATTAAAAAAACCTTTGCATATTGTTATAGACGGGTTAAAATCTGAATCTGTAATATGTATGTTTGGATAATCGATATTGTACATTTAGTACATGAAGCATAACATATTGATTGGTTTTACTGGTTTATCATTTTTATCATTCAATTAAAAAGGAGAATAAAAAATGCAAATCGTAAAAATGAACAAATTATGTATTATTTTAATGTTGGGATTAAGTATTTTTCTGCAGGGTTGTAAGATATCGGGAGTAATTACGTACAATGACGTACCAGTCAATGGAATTGGTGTTAGTATAACTAATGGAATATTGACTTACCATACAACAACAGATAGTACAGGCCGATATACATTTGATTTAGAACAAGATAACTGGGTTATAACTCCTTTTAATCATGTTTACACTTTTTTAACTGAGAACAAATTTGGTAAATGGGGCGATAAGGATGTTGATAATATTAATTTTGAAGCTGTTAACAAAGAGCCTTTCCTGCCATCGAAACATGGTTTTAGATTTTCAAACTCTTTTTCAGGAGAACCTTTTCCACGAGGTGAGCAGTCTGGCAAAATTATTGCCAGACTGCTTAAACTAATTGGTGCTGAAACTGAAACTTTTGGTCTTTGCGGCGGAATGTCAGCTTCAGCATTAGATTTTTATATGACTGGTGTTCCACGACCAGAAGGTTATTATTCAGGACCGAACGAAGGAGAACTCTATAATGAACTCTACTATCGCCAGTTTGATTCACTCGGAGGCCAAAAAACGGTTGGTCCAGTAATAAATATTGTCCTGAACCATACTATTAATTACAATGAAAATTCAACAGATTTAGTGAAATTGGCTTATTGGTTGATACAAGCACCTGATGATGGCGAAGGAAGTATGCTTGATATGAGTAAAACAGAACTGCATAGCATATTAAATTATTTGGATAATGGTGAGATAGTACCTATATTCATGGTAATGCATAAAAGTTCCGAGGTTAACTGGGATAACTTTATGTCACACTTGAATAATCATCAGGTTCTTGTGTATGATTATGAAGAAGATACAGATCAGTCTGTAATACATTTGAATATATACGACCCTCACTATCCATATTATCACTTTGATCTTAATAAAGGAATGAATAAGTATTGGGCTGATAAAGTAATAATTGAAATAAAATTAGATAGTAACAGAGATATTGTTTATATGCGGCACTTAATAGAGACTGGTATGCCTATAACACATCAGGTGCATGGTATTTATATAAGCCGTCACATCATAGGAGATCCTCATGATCCAACATTAAGGATTCGCCCAGAAATAAGTTCGCAATTTTAAGTGTTGAGGCGCCTGCCTGGCAAGGCACGAAAACGTAGGAATATCAAGATATTTCTGCGCTTTCGTAACGCAGTCAGGCAGGATGGATCGACGCTTAAAATGTAAAGTTATTTTTGGGCGAGTCCTAAGCATTTCCGGTTTGATGGGGAGAGGCGGATATA
>DAOWNP010000204.1 GCA_030642545.1 Desulfobacteraceae bacterium
AAAATCTCTTGATTTCAACCTCTTTGGGAGGTTATCTGGCAGCCCCCCAAAAAGCGTTATAATTAACTATTATTGCATATTTAATTTAAAAAGTATTGTACTTTTCCCCAGTAATTCGAAATATGGGAAAATAAATTAGAATTAAATTAGTCAGGTATCTTATTTTCTCTTAAACTCGGTGATCAAGTTTTAGGAATGCAGACAAAATATATATTTGACTCGACGCTTAAAATGTAGGGTTATTTTTGGGCGAGTCCTTAAGGTTTTTCTGCATTAAAGTATGCTTCCACATAGCACCTAATACAAGGGAAGCTTTTTCAGGGCAGGGCATTACAGGAATACCATTATTTTGCAAAACAGTTTGACACGGATCAAAGTGTCTGTGAAACGAAGCACAAATTATTGGGATATTATTTTTTTTTGACATTAATGCAAATTCTTCTGCTGCCTTTTTATATACAGGAAATAACTCTTTTTCAATATCAATATCAGGTCTTATCTCTTTATCTAAATATGATAGTTTTATACCATAATGAATAGGACCAAAAAAGCCATAATGCATTATAGCATCAACTTCTCCTGATTCTATAACCATTTCAGGTAAAATTTTTACCAAAGCTTTTAGATTAAGATCCATTGTCATATCTATTGGATTTCTTGAAGATCCAATATCTGTTATAACACTTCTAATCTGGTCTTGAAGTTTTTGAGAAAATTCAGGGACCACGAGGTCTGCTCTTTGAGCACTGTCTGCAAAAGAAGCTCCTGGCCCGCCTGAATTACTGATAATAGCAACCCTGTTTCCCTTCATAGGTGGTAATAAAGACATTGATCCTGACAGCAGATATAGCATCTCGCTATCTGTAGCTCTTATTATTCCAGCACTTTTAAAAAGCCCATTCATTAACTCTTCTCTACCTGCAAGAGCACCTGTATGAGAAGTTCCGGCTCTTGCACCAGACTGGGTTCCTCCAACATAATATACAACTACCGGTTTTTTACAGGTTACCTTTTTTGCGATTTTTAAAAAAGCTTCCGGCCTTTTTAAACCCTCAATATACATAGCAATAGCTTTTGTATTATCATCTTTTCCAAAATATTCAAGGCATTGTTCTGCATCAATATCAGACTGATTGCCCACACTTATTCCCATGGAAACTCCAAACCCATATTGATCAAGAAAAGGCAGCATTTGAGTCACATAACTGCCACTTTGAGAAATAAGTCCCAAATGGCCAGGATCGTGAGTATAGGTGAACCATGTACAGTTAAATTTATTCCGGGGATTTAAAACACCAATACAATTAGGCCCCACAAATCTGATATTATATTTAGAAGCCATACTAATAAGTTTTTTTTCTTTTTCTCTACCTTCATCTCCGGTTTCATTATATCCAGCAGTAATTACTATAACTGTTTTAACCCCTTTTTGGCCACACTCATCAATTACATTAATAAGGATTGAAGGACGAACAGCAATAACTACAACATCTGGAATTTCAGGAAGAGTGAGAACAGATTTATAGACATCTAAACCAAACATTTTTTTTTCTTTTAAATGTATGGGATAAATACGCCCCTCAAATTTTGATGTAAGTATACTAAGGAAAAGTGGGGTGCCGGCTGTTATAAGATTATTAGATGCTCCTATAAAGGCAACAGATTTGGGGTTAAAAATATTATCAAAATGCTTTGTATCCATAAAAAAATATCCTCAAAATACATATTAAAAATAAAAAAATATTTTAATCAACAGGTTGTTAAGAAATCTTGAAAAACTATAACTTTGCATGTGCCTTTAAACAAATTTGACTCAAATCTATTTTGTCTTTGTCTATAACTGAATCAGAACATCAACTGCAACAGGGTTACTTTTGCATAGTATAACAGGATTAATATCTATTGATTTGATATTTTTATGACTTGTTCCTAATTTTCCTACAGCCATAATAATTCTGGCAAGTGCTTTAATATCTGCTGCAGGTTCTCCTCTGACACAACCCAGTATCTTTTTTGCCCTTATATCTTTAAGCATTAAAACAGCATCTTCAAATGAAACAGGTGCCGGCCTAAAGGTCACATCTTTTAATATTTCTGTAAATATACCTCCCAATCCGAACATAACATATGGACCCATAATCTCATCCTGCTCAAAACCTATAACCAGTTCTCTTTTACCTTCAACCATTTCCTGGATTAGAAATTCTTTATTACAATGCTGCTTCATTAAAAAAGAAAGAGAATCTTTCATATGTTCAATACTGTTAATATGCGTTATTATTGCATTTTCTTCAGTTTTATGAGCTACATCCAAAACTTTTATAACAAGGGGAAAGCCCGTGAATTCTGCTGCTTTTTCTGCTTCATCAGTATAACGAATCACAGTCTCTTTTGGTAATGGGATGTTAAACAGGGTAAGGAGTTTTTTAGCTTCTGATTCATCCATAAATTTTAATTGATCAAAATTATATTCTTTTGACTTCTTATCCATCTAAAAATTCTCCTGATTTTAACGATAACCGATTTCAATAATAATAAGGATTATACACAAAAGGGCCGAGAAGACTTAGAAATTTTGTTACAGGTTTTCCTGAGTACAAATAACAGTTTTATAACAGCCGCCAGATTTGATAAATTTTATATATTTTGGCTATAATACTAAAAACAGGTTACTCGTCAAGAACTATTTTTGTTGGAAAAGAAGAAAAAAAAGGATTTGTTCTACAAAAAAAGCGAGCAGAGTTGCTAACTTCCCAACTCTGCTCAAAATTCACTAATTCCAGCTGTATTTTTTATTATGATTAAAAGTGCTAAGTAATATCAATTCCACCATGTGAAGAAACACCAAAATCAGGATATGCAGTTCCTCCATGTTCTGTAGAATCGAGTCCTTCAAGTTCTTCTTCAGGAGAAACTCTAAGACCTATGGTATAATCAATAAGTTTAAACAAGATAAATGCTGTTATAAATGTCCATACAAAACATGTTCCAATGCCAAGTAATTGCACACCAATAATCTTTCCTGTTATGCCTCCTATATTAAAAAGCCCTGCTGCAAGAGTACCCCATGCACCATTTACACCATGAACAGAAATAGCTCCAACCGGATCATCTACTTTAATTTTATCAAAAAAGAGAACTGAAAAAACAACCAGTATTCCTGCTATTAATCCTATAATAATTGCACTGCCAGGTAATACATTGGCACAACCTGCTGTAATTGCTACCAACCCTGCCAATGCACCGTTAAGACTCATACCTACTTCAGGTTTCCCGAATTTTATCCATGAAGTTATCATTGCAGATATCGCTCCTGCTGCTGCAGCAAGGTTAGTATTTACAAATATCATGGCAATACTTTTATCTGCTGTTGTTGTTGAACCAGGATTAAATCCAAACCATCCAATCCATAATATAAAAACTCCAAGGGCTGCCATAGGTATATTATGACCGAGTATAGGTTTTATTTCCCCGTCTTTAGTATATTTGCCAAGCCTGGGGCCAAGAACTATTGTTCCTGCAAGTGCTGCCCAACCGCCTACTGAATGTACCACTGTTGACCCTGCAAAATCTATAAATCCCAAGCCTTCAAGCCATCCACTGCCATTAAACAAGCTTCCCCATGCCCAGCTTCCGAAAATAGGATATATAAACATACTCAAAACCAAACTGTAACACAGGTAACCAATAAACTTAGTTCTTTCAGCCATAGCTCCTGAAACTATAGTTGCAGCTGTTGCAGCAAAAACAACCTGAAACATCCAAAAAGCAAGCACCCACGGATCTCCATCAGGTGAGAAATCGCTTAAAAAAAATCCAGAGGTACCAAACCAGCCTGTTTTTGAAACACCAAACATCAAGCCAAAACCAACTGCCCAATACCCAATACTTCCCATTGAAAAATCCATAAGATTTTTCATCATTATATTTATAGAATTCTTTGCTCTTGTAAAGCCAGCTTCAACGAGAGCAAATCCTGCCTGCATAAAAAATACAAGACCTGCTGCAACAAGTGTCCATAGAAAATTAGCATGTGTTTGTACAAGGTCTATAGCTTCTTTATTTGAGATTGTGGTTGGAGTATCATCTCCTGCCCATGCTGCTGTAAACCATATCATTACCAATACAAATGAAAGAAATACTTTTTTCATATCCTGCTCCTCTTTTTTACTTTTATTAAGCTTTTACTTATATCTTGTCCTTAAACTGCTTCTTTTCCTTTTTCACCGGTTCTGATACGTATAGCATTTTCAATGTTTGAAACAAAAATTTTCCCATCTCCAATTTTCCCGGTATTAGCATTTTTAATTATAGCTGCCACAACTTTATCTACCATTGATGAGTCAACTACAGTCTCAATTTTTATTTTGGGTATAAAGTCAACCATATATTCTGCCCCACGGTAAATCTCTTTATGCCCCTTTTGTCGTCCAAACCCTTTTACTTCACTTATGGTCATTCCGGTGACTCCGAGAGCATTTAAAGCATCCTTTACTATCTCCATCTTAAACGGTTTTATTATCGCTTCAATCTTTTTCATTTACTTTCCCCTATTAAAAAAATCCAAAAGTTTGTTAAAAAACAAAATCATGATCCAAACTTATCTTAAAGAGCTAAGCAAAATTCATACCTTATGTAATATTTTTACATAAGTAGTTTAAAATATTAGATTTTAATGGATCAGGTATATAAAAAAGGCAATATATTATTTTGCGAATCTAACTGTTATGCAGTATATTGATACAAATATGGACTATATACATCCTGTTATTACAATTATGTAGCTATGTGTTCCCTGTACTTTTTTCTATTATTTAAGCTGTCAGCAGTAATTTTTTTTTGATAATAGATATAATTTTTTTTATTACTTTTTTGTTATATTTTTTATTACTTTTTTGTTTTTTAGAAAATAAAATACAAATAAAAGAAATATAAGGAACATGGATGAAATAACGCTTACTGGTAAATTATAAATTAGTAGAATTTCTTAATTCATAATTTACCATT
>DAOWNP010000148.1 GCA_030642545.1 Desulfobacteraceae bacterium
ATCTCTTTTTTCCCTGCTCCTGCAACATCTGAATATAAAATTGTTTTATGATTTAAAAGGTTCATGGCAATTTTATCTAAGCTATGC
The DNA here is from genome assembly GCA_030642545.1 of Desulfobacteraceae bacterium. Taxonomy (GTDB): domain Bacteria; phylum Desulfobacterota; class Desulfobacteria; order Desulfobacterales; family DAOWNP01; genus DAOWNP01. The sequence continues at coordinate 88 of DAOWNP010000148.1, forward strand.
CCACGGCTTGAAGGATTTATAAGATATGATGCAACCATTGTATCAAAAAAGACACCTTTCATCTCTATCCCACAATTAGAAAATACCATTATATCATACTTAATATTCTGCCCTACTTTTTTTATTTTATCATTTTCTATTACAGGCTTAAAAGCATCTAATACATCTTTTTTTAAAAGCTGCTCAGGAGCATTTTCATAATCATGACCAAAAGGGATATAGAAAGCTTCATTCTCTTTTACTGCTACAGATATACCAACTATCTCAGCCAATACAGGATTTTTTGATGTAGTTTCCGTATCTATGGAAATTATTTCAGCACTTTGTAAATATTTTATTAGTTTATCAAGATCTTCTTTGTTTAATATGCCTTTGTACTCTTTTTCAGACAGATCTGTTGTTTTTAAAACTGACTGCTGCAAGTTTCTAAACTCTAATTCATCAAAAAGCTTAGATAACTTTTCATTATCCGGCTCTTTTTGAACACAAGATAAAAGATCTGTTTCAAAAAAAACATCTTTTACAATGGTTACAAGTTTTTTGCTTAAATACGCCTGATCTTTATAGTTTTCTAAATTTTCACGCCGTTTTTTACCTGTAACTTTATCTATATTTTCATAAATATTATCAATAGAATCGTATGTTTTTATTAAAGATACTGCTGTTTTTATTCCTATACCAGGAACCCCCGGAACATTATCAGCCACATCTCCTGAAAGACCCATAATATCTGTTATATGCTTAGGAAAAAGACCAGAAAAATCAGATTGAACCGTCTCTATATCTGTGATTTTATCCTTCATTGTATCAAGTATTATAACATTTTCTGTAACAAGCTGAACAAAGTCTTTATCTCCTGTTACAATTGTAACAAAAAAATCTTCTTTTTCTGCTTTTTTTGCAAAAGATCCTATAAGATCATCTGCCTCATATCCTGTTTTTTCAATAATTTGTATATTGTAGGCTTTTGTAATCTCTTTTATATAAGGTATCTGAATAGACAAATCATCTGGCATGGGTGGTCTGTTTGCCTTATATTTATCATACATTTCATGCCTGAAAGTAGGTCCTTTTACATCAAAAAACATAACAACATACTCAGGCTTTGTCTCTTCTAAAAGCTTTAAAAGCATTCGGGTAAATCCAAAAACAGCATTGGTTGCAACTCCTTTTGAATTTGTAAGAGATCTTATGGCATGATATGCTCTATATATATATGCTGTACCATCTATCAGATAAAGATTTTTTTTTCCCATAGTTATATCAGTTATTGTAAAATAAGGTTTAAGAACAGTTGACACATTAATTAGCATGTAATATTTTAAAAGAAAACTTAAATTTTTAAAAAAACGGCTGTTAATGACAAATAATTTAAAAGAAACATCATATAGAGAAAAAAGAAGAAAAGCCAGACAAAAACCCTGTGATTGCTGCAAATTGCATTTTACTTTTTGCTGGAGGTGCAGATGCGGTTTTTCCATTTGTCAAAACTGTATGAATGAAAATATATGGGGAATGACCTGCAATGGAATTACATGGGAATGCCCTGATTGCGGTGGACAAAATGGATTTGGTAATCAATAACAATATTTTTTACATACTAATATTAATTTGTAAATACTTACAACTCAATAATTTGCAGGTGGTGAACTGTAAACAGGCAAAATAATATGAAACATTTACCTTTAATTATTATGTTAATTTTTTCTGTTTTTTTTACAAGCTGCAGCAGTTCAAAATCCAGCAATAATTCACCCCAATCCATAGAAATTTGTAATAATTACATGAATAAAGGTGCCAGATTATATAATAAAGGGTGTTATATAAAAGCCCTTGATTATTTTTTTAAAGCTCATGAATGTTTTTCTATACATGATCAAGTATTTGAGACCGCAATGAGCTTAAACAACATAGGAAATGTTTATAAAAATATTAATGATCTGGAATCTGCCATAATGTTTTATAATGAAGCTTTAAAAATATATACAAATATCAACAAAATAAAAAATGTGCTTCATGTTCTTTCAAATAAATTTGCTGCTTTCATTAGCTATAACCATATAGATGCCGCAAAAAAAGTTCTGACTTTAGCTGAAAAAACAGCAAAAAAAAATAAAATCACATCTGTTATGCTTATGCGTAACAGATCTGTTCTTTTAATGAAACAGAAAAAATTTAATGAGGCTTTAAATATATTAAACAGAGCAAAAAAAGAGATAAAAAATTCACCTTCAAAAGTAGCATTAATAAATTACACTTTTGGCAAACTCATGCAAGAAACAAAAGATTACAAATCAGCTCTTTTGTATTTTAATATATCCCTTGAAAATAATAAAAAAAATGCTGCTTATAAACCAATTGCAGATGATCTGTATGCCATAGGAACAATTTATACAAAATTAGATAATAATGCTCTTGCTTTTTCATACTTTAAAAGAAGCATAAAGATTTATGCTCTTATGCAAAACAGAAAAATGAGTTTGGAAATTTTAGAAAAACTGACAAAAATCGCAAGTACTAAATCAGATTTAACATTAACAAATGAATTTATAAAACAATGGCTTTCAGGTGATACATTTACTAACTTTTGTCACTGATATTTATTAAAAAGGGAGGGGGGGGGCATAGACTAATATGCGTTCTCAAAGGCAGACAATACAGCCTCAAAACCACATTTGCATGTAAAACCACCTGAGCTTAATTTAAATTACATATTTTATCTATTACTATTTTTCTTTTACAAAAATTTGTTCGCTATCTTTTTTTTCTAAAAAAAGTCTCATCCCTGCTTTAGTAGAAACAATAATAGGGTTTCCTTTGCTCATATAAAAATTTTTGGCTGGTTGAACACCCTCCAAAACAAGAACCACTCCTGGCTCAATATCATGGGAACGAAGCATTTTACAGGCATTTTGACCACCAAGAATTAATTTTACATTAAATTTTTTACCTTTTCTGGCATAGTTAAACTGAATCATATTTGTCTCTGTTTCACCCCAGATTTTGGCAGCCATGCTTTCAGTAAGACGAATCCTCCCTTTTTTTTCTATAAATGTAATATATTCCATAGGAGGAAGCCTGCGTACAAGTGTAATTCTTTCATCATTCTTAAATCCTAATACACTTAAAGCATTACAAAGACCTGTTCCACATGTCAAGCCTTCAATATGCCCTGTCTCATCAGGTAACATTTCAGCTAAGGGAAGTTTTCTTCCATCATCAAGATGCACTATAACCTTAGATGACATACCACGGCCAATAACTGCATCTCCTCTGCAGCCTCTGACCCTTATAGGTTGAAGTTTGATATTTTCATCAATACGTGTTAATTCTGTACCTTCAAAAATACCCATGTGTCTGAGACGTGAAGCAAGAGAAATATTTGTCACCTTGACAAGCAAAAGAGACTTTTCAAAAGGAGCCTCTAATAATGTTTGATTCATATGTTAATCCAGTTTTGCAACTTTTAAAGATTTATTTTTAGATTTTACCTGCTTTGTTCCAGACAAGGCAGCATAACTTAAAATTCCAAGAGTTCCGGCATTATGAAGCAGTGCTGAAACAAACGGTTGAAGTAAACCAGCACTTGCAAAAAGCAAAATTGACGTATTAATTCCCAATGTAGCATTAAAACATCTCTTTATCGTTTGTCTTGTATTGCAGGCAATTTCCCTGGCAGTAACAAGCAAGCTTAAATCATCGTGCAAGAGAATAACCTGAGATGATTCTTTAGCAAGATCTGCACCAGACGGCATACATATACCTACATCTGAAGTAACCATGGCAGGTGCATCATTTACACCATCACCCACAAATGCAAGAAACTGCCCCTGATCCCGCAGTTTTTTTACAATACCTGCTTTATCTTCAGGACTTAGTTCCCAGTAAATCTCATCAATGGAATCAATTTTATTGGCAACTGCTTTTGCAGTTTCCTTGTGATCACCTGTAAGAACTATTATTTTTTTTATACCACCGGCTTTCAATTTTGCAAGCGTATCTTCTGACTCTTCTTTTAATTCATCCTTTAAAGATATCACACCTTCTAATGTTTTCCCACGGGCCACAAAAAGAACCGTTTCCCCTTTTTCACGCATTGATTTTGCTGTTTCATCGGATATACAGCAATCTATTTTTTCATCATCATGGATAAAGTGACGGCTTCCGACAAGAACACGCTCATTATCCACATAAGCAGATACACCATGTGCCACAATAAAATCAACCTGACCAGTTACAGGCAGAACAAGCCCACGGGTTGCAGCAGCTTTTACCACAGCATTTGCCACAGGATGTGTATAATGTTCTTCTGCACATGCGGCCAGTGCTAAAAGCTCGTCTGAAGTCATTCTCTCAAAAGGAACAACATCAACAACTTCCAAAGCTCCTTTTGTTAATGTACCTGTTTTATCAAAAACAATTGTATCAACCCGCCCGAGAGAATCCATAGCTTCAGAACCTTTAAGAAGAACGCCTGCTTTTGCTGCTGTATACATAGACATCTTAACTGCAACAGGCGTTGCAAGTTTTATTGCACATGAATAATCAACTGTCAATGCTGATGCTGCTCTGTTAAGATCTTTCGTTAATATATACAGGCCTATTCCAAGACCTAAAGTTATGGGAACAAGCTTATCTGCCAACTCATCACTCTTTGTCTGTGATTTAGATTTGTACCTGAGTGAATTTTCAAGAAACCGGCTTATCCTTGCCATGCTGGTTTCAGCTCCAACCTGCATAGCATTAATCTTTACACGACCTTCCTCAATTATTGATCCTGAAAGAATTTCATCATCTTTTTTAACATGAACAGGAACAGATTCACCTGTAATGGAACTTGAGTTTACTAAAGCATCGCCTTCAATTACTATCCCATCCACAGGAACCAGCTTTCCTGTTCCGCAAACAACCACATCACCTGTAACAAGCTGATCAGGTTCTGTTTTAACCTCTATTCCATCTCTTTCCACCCATACACTGTCTACCACAGGACGAAGAAGCCGTGATAAAAGTTCTGTTGATTTCTGCTCAGAAAGCTGTTCCATATAACGCCCAAGCGTCAACATTGCAACCACTGAATTGGCTGTAACAAAATCTTTACGTAAAAGTGAAAATCCCACAGCCGAAGCATCAAGTGCTTCGACTTTGATTCCCTCAGTAATTAGTTTATCAACACCTTCCAATATGGTGGGAAGAGACAATATCCAGCTTACCGGTGCTTTTAAAGCCTTTGGAATATATGGTGTTAAAAAAGCGGCTGTTCCTCTTGATACAACACTTATAAAATCTGTTGCCTGTTCTCGTGAAGAATCAGGCTGATACGCATCTTCAGGAATATTTTCTATAAACAACATAATCCTTTTTTTTGTATCAGTCTTTCCATCATAGGAAACAACTATACAAGCCACCCGAAGATTAATGCGAACATGCGTAACCCCTTCAATATTATTTATAACAGCCTCAAAATATACAGGGTCAAGGGCAGGATCATACAAAGCAGCACAATAAACTCTTATCCTACCAGAAAGTTCATGGATAATATAAAATTTCTTTCTAACTAATAAATTATTTTCCATAATAAAATTTAACTTCGACAGGTTGTTACCTCAATGAAAATTTCTTCAAACTCAAGGCGTGAAATCAATTTAACCGCAGGCATACTTAGTTGTATTCCCGAGGATTAAATTTATTTTTTAACGCTGAAATTGGATAAATTAGCGTTTTGCATCTGCCTGTAGACTCTTTCACTTTGAGGTTTTAGATTTGGGCTGATAAAGCATATAATGCCACAGGGAAAATCCAATGAGTGCTGTTCCTGAGCAAATATGCAGCGTACTAGCTCCTTTCCCCTGCATAAATCCGGTTACTACAAGTGCACCAAGAGACACACTCATTCCAGCTTTCGCATATTTTTTCTTATCTACAAGGGTAATATTTTTGTTTTTAACAGCAAGGTTTCTCATAGATACTCCATTTCACTCTTGATTTCATACTTTTTATTTCTGGCTCATTTCTGCTTTTACATCCTGAATCTGTTCCTTGATCTCTTCCACTCCTCCCTGTAAAAAATTCCACAGCTTAAGCCCTCCTTTAATCAAAGACTGCTGCACAGAAGGATTGGTTGCCACAAGGGTTATGCCTGCAGATACCAGAAAACCTTTAAGATATGAAGGGTTTGAAAAATTAAACCAGTTGGAAGAATAAGTCTCTACCTGTGCCGGTACAGATGCTGGTACATATTCCCTGGTTTGATCTGCTATTTTCTGCTGATAGTATTGCGGATCTGCAA
>DAOWNP010000210.1 GCA_030642545.1 Desulfobacteraceae bacterium
AATGATATATACGAAGAGATTATTTCAGACAAACCTGATATTGAAGATATAATTGAAAAAATTTCTTTAAAAAAACTTACAGGAAGCCTTGAAATATCATTTCAGGATAAAAAACAAGAAGGAATAATATTTTTCTATAACGGAACTATTCTAAGCTGTTCAACAACCTTAGAAAGCAGAATTTTACAACATACAAAACAAATTATCCATGAACTAAATTTAGAAAACAAGTTTTTGCAAAATACAGATCAACTTTTGCAAGAATTAAAAAAACTAACTAAAAAGCAAACAGCATACTATAATATTAAAGAGATATCATTAGAATCAGATCTGGTTTCAAAAAAAGAAAAAGACAGCTTAGAAAAACCATCAGATCAAATTATTGAAATGTTTTCATCTCTTTTATATATATTAGAAAACATTATCAATAAAAATAAAAAAATCAAATTCTCTTTTCTTATGCTTCTCAAAAGAGAATTCGTAAATCAGGCAACCACTTATAGTTTTCTTGACCCTTTTACAGAAGAATTTATTTATGCTGATGGTAAAATACAATTTACAGGAAGTACTAATGATAAAATATTTGGCAATTCAGTTATTGCAAGTATAAACAATATAGTTGCAGAGTATAATATTAAAAAAACATTAAAAAAAGAGACAAAACAGTGGTCAAACAAGCATAACAATATAATAGTAAAATATAATTTTCCCATTGAAAATTAGATTTTCTCATCTGCCTCCATATAGATTGTCACATAATTATCCGATTTTAAAAATTGGCACAAGGCCAGAGGGAGGAGATAATACTAATCGTATATCGTAGGCAGATAACTTAAGTGAAATTATTTATGTGACGGTCTGTAGATCTTTACAAAAAACAAAGGCTGCAAACATGGTAAAAAAAGTATTAATGATTGATGATGATCAGGTTTTATTAGAACTTATCAACAAAAAAATCTCAAAATCCGAAAAAGCCTTTTCTATTACAACAACAAATAGCGGTGAAAAAGCACTATCCTTGTTAAAACAGGATGAATTTTCAATAGTTGTTACAGACCTTCAAATGCCTGAGGTCGATGGATATGAACTGCTTGCTGAAATATGTGAACATTATCCGGATATTCCTGTTATTGTTGTTACAGCCTTTGGCAAATCAAAAACAAAACAGGTAGTAATAGATTCTGGCGCAGCATCATACATTGAAAAACCTCTTATAGTTGAAGAGCTATCTGAAACAATTAAATCTATATTAAAAAAACAATCTGAAGGAGGAAATCTAAGAAACTCCTCATTGGAAATGTTTATTCAACTAATAGAAATGGAAATGAAAACATGCACCATAAGAGTTACAGAAAAGAAAAAAAATCAAAAAGGAGTACTTTTTTTTAAAGAAGGTGTTTTAATTGATGCAAGATCAGGTCAAATACAAGGTGTTGATGCTGCACATAAGATACTCATCTGGAATAATGTAAATATTAAAATTGAAAACAGATGCGTTGATATAAAAAAAAAGATAACAGAAGATACTCAAGCCATACTTCTTGAAGCCATGCGGATGAAAGATGAAAATGAAGATGAAAATGAAAATGAAGATGAAGATGAAGATGAAAAAAAATCTCAAAACAAAAAAAAAACAGGCGAAAAATTATTTACCATTGATGTAATAAAAGAAACTCTTAAAAATGCTTTGCCAGATCATACAGATGCAATAAAAAATATCATCTTCGACAACTCGCTGGTAAATCAGACAGACAACTTAAAACAATTGGGGGAAATATTTAATGCTGGAAAATTAGAAGCTATATATATAGATAATAAAGAAGAATTAACTAATTCTCTTATTATTCCAGATGATAATATCTCTGTCATATCTTTTTCACAGAAATTTTGCAGAAATAAAATTATGAATGCATTAATAACCGTTCCTTAAAACAAGAAAACAATAATAAACCGATATTAATATGAAAAATATTTTTAAAGATATTTTATCAAAAAGCAATGTAGAAGGAGTGATTTTTTTTTCAAATAAAGGTAAAATCCTTTTTATGAATATAGCTTCCGATACGACATCTAAAACATTTAACCTGCCAGAACCTGATGCTCTTATTCCCATTATGCAAAATATAAAAAAAGCAAAAGAGATTGAATTATATTTTGAAACTAAAATTATCTATTTAAGATTTGTTGAAAATGGCACTGTTATGATTTTATTAAATAAAAATTCAAATTCTGCTATAATCAGACTTATATTAGAATCTATTATATCTCAAATAGAACAGTTCAAAGAGGCAAAAGGTTTAAAAAAACTATTTAAAAGAAAAAGCGGTTAAATGGAAAAGAATATAGAGCTGTTAATAAAAGAAGCAAATGCATATATCAAGCAGGGTCTTTTTAAAGAATCCTATGAGATTTATAAAGATATAGTTGATAACATTGATAATATTCAACCTGATCAACAGGACAATATTATTGATAAATTTCGTTATCTTGAAACTCTTCTTGCAGACATAGATGATGATGACAACAAAGACAGTGAACTTTCTGTACAAGATGTAAAAATAATTAAAGAGGGATGGAAAAATACTAAAAATTATAGCGACTCAGAAATATTAGAGAGTGCATCAACTTTTGAGCAGTTAGGTCTATATAATGAAGCCTTAGAAGAATATCTTAAATTAATAGAAAAAAAATTCCCTTTAGAAAAAATTTCTCATAGCCTGACAAAATGTCTTTTTAAAATTTATCCCTCTTCAAAAATATGTGAAAAAATGGGAGAAATTTTATCCTCAGTTAAAGCTGACGACAAAATTACAGCTCTTATAAATTTTCAAATGGGGAATGAATTTGAAAATATAAAAGAGAATGATATTGCTGCCAGATTATATGAATCTGTAAAAAATCTGGATCCTGATTTCCCTGATATAAATAAAATAGCAGAAGAGCTTGCCTCCAAAATAGAATATAAATCAAGATATGACTACCTGATTCAACAAAAACTTGTATCAGCAACCCAAATACAAGCAGCTCTAAGTCTGTCAAAAAAAAGTAATAAAAGCGTTGAATTTGAATTAATACAAAATTTTAATATAAGTAAAAAAGAGGTCGGCAAATCTTTATCTCTTTTTTATAAATGCCCGTTTCTCTCATATAAATCTGATATGACAGCTCCATACGAATTGATTAAAAATTTAAAACAATCATTTCTAATTCAGGACAAATGGGTTCCTGTAGAATGGGATTTAAAAACTGTATCAATATTAATTAATGATCCCATGGATTTAAAAAGAACTGACCATATCAATGCTTTAATCAAGAAAAAAATCTCCTACACTATTGGTATTACAGAAGATATAGAAAAAACCATCAATCTCTTTTTTGAAAAACAGCAGCTTGATCAGAATGAAAAACAATTAGGAAGCGATTTTTCAGAAATAACAGACATAGATTTTGAAGAGATTGATGAGCAAGATGATATAAAGAACACTGAAGAGATATCTGAAGAATCAGGTATGGTAGTTCGGTTTGTTGATCAGATGTTAATTGCCGCATATAGAAAAAAATCATCAGATATACATATAGAACCTATCCCCCAGCAAAAAAAAGTACTTATTAGATTTAGAGTTGACGGAGTATGTCAGGAATACCTTAAAGTACCGGTTACCATTGCAAAAGGAATACTTTCAAGATTAAAAATAATGGCAAATTTAGACATAGCCGAAAAACGTCTTCCTCAAGATGGAAAAATAAAATTTAATAGAAAAGGAATTCCTCCCTTTGAGCTAAGACTCGCAACTCTCCCTACTCCAGGTGGGTTTGAAGATGCTGTTTTAAGGATTCTCGCTGATTCTCACTCTTTACAATTAAAAGATATGGGAATGACCTCAAGGAATTTTAGTGTTTTAGAAAGTATTGTAATTCAGCCATACGGTCTTTTTTTAGTGGTAGGTCCCACAGGATCTGGTAAAACGACATCTCTTCATGCTGCTTTATCCCATATAAATAAACCGGGAATCAAAATATGGACAGCAGAAGACCCCATAGAAATAACTCAAATTGGATTAAGACAGGTTGAAGCAAAGCCCAAGATTGGACTTGATTTTTCAAGAATAATGCGGGCTTTTTTAAGAGCTGATCCTGATGTAATAATGATAGGTGAAATGAGAGATTTTGAAACTGCATCAATAGGAATTGAAGCATCACTTACAGGGCATCTTGTTCTTTCAACGCTTCATACAAACAGTGCGCCTGAAACAATAACGAGACTGCTTGATATGGGCTTAAACCCGCTAAACTTTTCAGATGCATTCTTAGGAGTACTTGCCCAAAGGCTCGTTAGAAGATTATGCTCTGAATGCAAAGAAAAATACAATCCCACCCATGAAGAATTTGAAGATATAGAAAACTACTACGGTAGTGAACATTTTAAAAAAACAGGGATAACTTATTCTGACGATCTGTTTTTATACAGACCAACCGGATGCAGTAACTGCTCAAACAGTGGATATTCAGGTCGACTTGGCATACATGAACTTTTGGAAGGAACAAAGCCCATAAAAAAAATGATAAAAAAAGAAGCACCTACAGAAGATATTTTTAAAGAAGCAATCAAAACAGGAATGACAACTCTAATACAAGACGGCGTACTAAAGGTATTTCAGGGAGTCACAGATATTGATGAAATAAAACGAGTTTGTGTATCAAAATAAACATTAGACTCAGGTAATAAATCTCTTATGTATAAAAACAAATCTGTTTGCGTTGTGGTTCCGGCATATAACGAAGAAACTCAAATATCTTCAGTGATTGACAATATGCCGGACTATATTGATAAAATTATAATTATTGACGATGCCAGTACAGACAACACAAAACAAGTAGTAAAAAAGAAGATAGAAAATAATGAGATAGAAAATAA
>DAOWNP010000342.1 GCA_030642545.1 Desulfobacteraceae bacterium
AGATTTCCCATAAAGTTATTTTTACAAAAATGGAATAATAACAACTTTAGATTATATGCCGGATATGCAAAAACAGATAAACTGCAACACAATTTAAGAATTACATTGTCTAAAGATCACAATATTGTTGCTTCAAATCTAATCAAAAGTGATTTTAATCTAATTGGAATTTTTTCAAATGGAACATATGATATTTTGTTAAATAATCAAAAAAAAATATATACTATTAATAATACAGGATTAACAAAAAATGCCAATTTATCTTGAAGCTGTTTTAGATAACAGTCAATTAAAAATAGGTGTTTACAACTCTTCTGATGTCATATGGCACTATATGGATATTTGTGTGCCTGTTGAGACAATACAAACTATTTGTTGTAATATGGCAGATACTTTAAATAAAATAGCAAGACAAGGAGATAAAGATTATAAAATAGTACAAAAACTTAAAACAGATGGAGAAATACTGGCACAATCTTTATTAACTCCCGGAATAATAAAAAAGCTGAAAAAGACAAATCACAAAGATCTGATTATAAAAATAGACGAAAATCTTGTTCATATCCCATGGGAACTGATGTATTTTGATCACAATTTTCTGTCCCTGCATTTTAATACAGGCCGTATTGTAAAAACCCGTCAAATACTTCCTGATACAAAAAAAAGAGAGAGTCAATCTCCTGTTTCAATGTGGATACTGGCAGATCCAGAATCAAATCTTGCAGAAGCTGATTCTGAAGGAATAGCTATTTGCAGATTTATGGACTTGCAAAACTCAGATACATTAGTGGTTGATGCAGTATTAAACAACAAAGTAACAAAAGAGGAAATAAATGAAAGACTTTTCGATTTTGATTTTGTTCATTTTGCAGGTCACAGTGAATACCATCAAAAAAACAGGCAGATGGATGGATGGAAAATAACCGACGGACTCTTTTCAGTAAAAGATATAGATTCTATGGCAGACAGCAGACTTCCCATGCCATTTTTTGTTTTTACAAATGGCTGTCAGTCAGCAAGAACTGAAAAATGGGAAAAAGAAAATGATATCAACTATTCTCTTGGTTTGGCAAATGCATTTTTAATTTCAGGAGTAAAGCATTATTTAGGAACATGCTGGGAAATAGTAGATGAACAAGGCAGCTGTTTTGCCAAAGAGTTTTACTTTCAAATGCTTTCAGGAAAATCAATAGGTCAGTGCGTTAGATTAGCAAGACAAAAGCTGATAAAAAAATACGGGACAAATTCTACCATATGGGCAAGCTATATATTATATGGAGATCCAGGAGTTAAATATTTTTATAAAGGAGAAAAGCCTGAAGAATATAAGTCTGAAAAAGCCATTATCTCTGAGAGTAAAGACGATCAGACAGACAAAACATCTACTAAGAAAGTTTTAACAAGATCACATAAAAAGCAAATAATATTTCCTTTTGCAGGATTATTATTATTATTGGCTGTAACTTTTTCCATGTTTTATATTTTTAACACTAATTCAAATAAAAACCACCCTTCTCCACAACTCCTGCAGCTGCTTGTTAAAGAAGATCAAAAAAAACAGACAGAAATAACGAGACTTATTGAAAAAATACAATTAAGATTTGATAAAAACATAAAAACAGACTTTAAAGATGACTTATGGACGTCATCACCTTTAACAATGGTTATAGATTTTGATTCCGAAGTATCAAGATTAAATACCGCACAAGAAAGCATGATTTTTGCTCTTATTCAAAAACAGATAATTGATACTACAAAAATAATATGTCTTGAAAGAAAAAATTTTCTTGTATTGTTGCAGGAAGCAGATATATCAACTTCAAATCTGGCTTCAGCAGATACAAAATGGAAACCTGATTTTTATTCTCCTGAATACCTGCTTTTTCTTACTGTCCAAAACAGCAATTCTAAAATTCTAATTATTTTCAGGCTTGTTCACAGAAAAAGAGCAATTTATGATGTATGGCATGAAGTTATAGAAAAAAACATTACAGTGAGCAATCAAACACAAAAACTATGTGAAACACTTTTACTTAAATTAAAACAGATTGAAAAAAAATATCCTTTAAGAGGGAAAATTGTAAAAGTAAAAAATAACAATACAATAATAATGAATATTGGTAGTAATACCGGTGTTATCCATGGTCAGAAATTTTTTGTGCTTGACAAAAACATAGTTTTAAAAGTAAAAGTAGTAAAAGAGAAGATAACTGTTTTAGAATTTGAAAAAGAAAAAATATTTTTAGAAAAAGGGTTAAAAACAGAAATTTTATCTAAAACATGAAACCACTACTTTAAAAGCTTCTATAAAAAATTTATATTGTGAGTAAATTATGAGTAAATTATTTTATTCCTTTCTATCTGTTTTGTTGTTTTTTACATCTTCTGAATTATCTTTCTCAGAACCATACATACCCTTTAAATTACCATTTTTTGGGTCTTCTCCTAATCCTGTAGGATCTGGTGCAAGAGCTATCGGCATGGGCGGTGCTTTTATTGCTATAGCAGATGATGCAACTGCTGCATCATGGAATCCTGGAGGGCTGATCCAGCTTATTGAACCTGAAATATCTATTACAGGCACATATTTATCTCGAACTGATGAAGTCACTATTTCGAATGCATCAGTTAATTCTGAAATAGAAAGAATTGACAGAACTGATTTAAATTATTTAAGTTTTACCTATCCATTCTCTTTAATAAACAGGAACATGGTTATTTCTGTAAATTATCAGCATCTTTATGATTTTTCGCG
>DAOWNP010000221.1 GCA_030642545.1 Desulfobacteraceae bacterium
GCCATAAAAAAAGCAACGGCTACAAAAAAACCATATGTATAAATAGTTACAAAACCAATTTTTAATAGAATTGGATGCATTTTTAATCCGTAAATATCTAAAGTTTAATTTTTAAAAAAACAAGTATCCTTTTATTAATGCCCAAAAAACAGTTTACACTTTTAACTGTCTTATCTTTTGTTCCCACACACTAAAAAAAAGCATGGGAAAACGGGGCACATCTAATATGATATCTTATAATCAGGCTTCTCAACTCTCTGTTTTTTTCTTTTTTGTAAATATAAGAGTATATATAAAGAAAACCATGCCTATGGAAATTGCACTATCTGCTATGTTAAACGCAGGCCAGTGATATTTGCCTATATAAACATCTAAAAAATCCAGCACCTCTCCATACCGGATTCTGTCTATTATATTTCCTATGGCTCCACCAAAAATAAGGGCAAAACCAAAGCTTAAAACTTTTTCGTTCCTGTTTTCAGCATTAAAATAAAAATAGAGTAAAAAAAATGTTGCTATAATAGAAAAAAATATAAAAAAAATCTTTTGTACTAAAACCCCGTTGTCTGCCAAAAACCCAAAAGCTCCTCCTGGATTATATATATGAATAATATTAAATAACCCAGGTACAACTGTATATGAGTGATATATCTGCAACATAGTTGACACAAGATATTTTGTAAACTGATCTAAAATAATAATCGGTAATGAAATAGCTGTAAGTTTTAAAATTTTAAATTTCATATGTTTTTTTATTACTCTTTTACAACATTTCTACATCTTTGACATAAAGAGGGATGATCTGAGAAACTCCCCACACTCTCATCATGAATCCAGCATCTCTCACATTTTTCACCCAAAGCATGTTTAACAGCAATCTTAAGTCCTTCTATTTCACTTGATTCATAAATCTCTACATCAGAATCAAACTCTTTCGTTAAAACAACTTTTGATACAATAAAAAGTCTGTTTAAAATACTCAGATATTTATCTAATACTGAAAAATATTTATCGTCATCAATACATATGGAAACTAACGCATCTAAAGGATGACCTATTAATTTTGCAACCCTTGCCTCCTCAAGTGCTTTTGTAACTTCTGATCTTATCTGTAAAATATTCTCCCAGACCAGTGCAAGCTCGTTGTTTTCCCATTTTTCGTCAGCTGCAGGTGCCATTTCAAGGTGAACACTTTTACTGTGATCAGTTTTTTCACTGTTTTGCGGAAAAAATGTCCATAACTCTTCTGCTGTAAAGGGCAAAATGGGAGCCATAATCCTTGTTAAAGAATCCAGTAAAATATACAAAACAGTTTGAGATGCTCGTCTTTCTTCTGAATTGGTTTTGCTTGTATATAAACTGTCCTTTAAAATATCTAAATAAAAAGAGGAAAGATCTACTGTACAAAAATTATATAATGAATGATATATTGTATGAAACTCATATGTGTCATAGGATTTTTCAACTTTTTTAATAAGGCAGTACAATTTATGCAGTACATATTTATCAAGATCAGACATCTTGTCGTATGATATTAGATTTTTTGCCAGATCAAAATCACTTAGATTTCCTATTAAAAACCTGCATGTATTTCTAATACGCCTGTAGGCATCACTTAGCTGTTTTAAAATATTCTCTGAAATTCTTATGTCATCTTTATAATCAGATGCAGCAACCCACAATCTTAATATTTCAGCCCCGTATTTATTAATGATTTTTTTAGGAGCAATAACATTCCCCACAGATTTTGACATCTTCCTGCCCTTGCCATCTACAACAAACCCATGAGTAAGAACTTCCCTGTACGGAGCCTTGCCTGTTATGCCTACTGATGTAAGAAGAGAACTGTGAAACCAGCCTCTATGCTGATCACTGCCTTCAAGATAAAGATCAGCCGGCCAGTTTAAGTAATCTCTTTCCGATAATACTGCTGCATGACTTACCCCAGAATCAAACCACACATCTAAAATATCAGTCTCTTTTACAAAATCTTTACTTCCGCACTTTTTACAAAGAGCATTATTATCAAGAAAATCTTCATCAGGCCTGTTAAACCAGATATCTGCACCATATTTATCAAACAGATCAAAAACCTTGTCTATTATCTCCTGATTCATATGTACAGTACCACACTTTTTGCAATAAAAAACGGCAATAGGTACACCCCATGATCTCTGCCTTGAAACACACCAGTCCGGCCTGTTTTCAATCATGGAATATATTCTCTCTTTTCCCCACCCGGGTATCCAGTTAACATTATCAATAGCATTTAGAGCGTTTTTTCTAAGATCTGTTTTATCCATAAGAACAAACCACTGGGGCGTGGCACGAAAAATAACAGGTTTTTTACACCGCCAGCAATGGGGATATGAATGAGAGATATTTTCACCTGCCACAAGTGCCCCTTTTTCGCGAAGTTTTTCTATAATTATATCATTTGATTTAAAAACAAAAGTCCCTGCAAGATCTCCTGCTTCATCTGTGAAACAACCCCTTTCATCAACAGGAGAATATGCCTCAAGATTATACAAAAGCCCTGTCTCATAATCGTCTGCACCATGACCTGGAGCCGTATGCACACAACCTGTACCAGCTTCTAAGGTTACATGGTTCCCTAAAACAATAAGAGACTCTTTGTCATATAAAGGATGAATGCATTTGCTTTTTTCAAGCACCGAAGCATTAAACTCTGCACAAATACTATATTTTTGTACATCAAATTTTTCCATGCATTCATCAACAAGATCATATGCAAGTATAAAAACATTGTCATCACCAACATCAACAGCTGCATATTGAAATTTTGGATGTAATGCTACTGCCAAGTTTGCAGGCAGAGTCCATGGAGTAGTAGTCCATATAACAATAGAGACATTTTTTCCCAAAAGCCCGTCTATCTTGTCAGACAAATTCTCTTTTAAAGGAAATTTTACAAAAACAGACGGAGAAGTTTCATCACTATATTCAATCTCAGCTTCAGCCAAAGCAGTTTTACAACTACAACACCAATGAATCGGTTTCTTACTGCGAAACAAGCTGCCGTTCATGGCAAATTTTTCACATTCTCTTGCTATTATGGCTTCATACCTGTAGTTCATAGTCAGATAGGGATTATCCCACTCTCCCATAACCCCGAGCCTTTTAAATTCATCTTTTTGAATATTTACAAATTTATCAGCATATTTTCTGCAAAGCCCCCTGATATCTGTTTGAGACAGCTCTTTTTTCTTTGACCCAAGATCTTTATCAACATTATGTTCTATAGGAAGACCATGACAATCCCACCCCGGAACATAGGCTGCATCAAAACCCTTCATCTGACGGGAACGTACTATAATATCTTTTAATATTTTATTTAAAGCTGTACCTATATGAATATGACCATTTGCATAGGGAGGACCATCATGAAGCACAAATTTTTCACGGCCTTTTGAAACTTCTCTTATCTCTTCATACAACTTTTCATCATTCCATTTTTTTATCTGAACAGGTTCCTTATTTGCCAGATTTGCTTTCATGGGGAATTTAGTTTTCGGCAGGTTTAATGTTTTCTTATAATCCATTTTTATCCCTCAACATACTCTTTTATATAATATAAAAAGATCTATCTATTATTATAGAACCTCTTTTATATTTATTTTACATTATAAAGCCTGGGTTTGGTTATTTAGGATCGGTCATACACTTGAGCCATGGTGAAATTTGATGATCGTTATTATAATTAACCCATAAAATATATTATAAACTACACAAATTAATAAAACTTACAGAAACTATCAGATAGCCCTGCTAAAGTCAAAGCTAAATCTTAGTCTCTAAAAAAGATATTTTTATTTTATTTTAAATAATAAAATAAAAATATAAACATTGTTCTTGACACTGATCGGAATATATTATATAAAGCTATGTAAACATATTGAGAGTATGTTTACATAAGTGTTAATGGTGTTTTTTGACCGTAATTTAAGATTTATATTTAACAAATGAAGGGATAAAATTATGAAACAGATTAAAGTTAATGATTTAGGTGTAAATGTATTATCAGAAAAAGAGCTTGTCGAAACAAATGGCGGTGGATTTATAGGTGATATGATCGGAAGTCTTCTTACAATAATGGCAAGTTTACTAAATCCTGTTATTTCCAGGGTTATGACACTTTTCGGTAGTTTTTTTAGAAGATAGTAATTAAATTTGGGAATATAGATTAATTAACTTACACAGGCAGGCACATAGATTTGGGTCAATTTTGTGTGCCTGACTGGAAAATATTTGTGCTTTTGAAACGAATTGTCATAGAAAAAAGCTTAATGTACTGTTCTTTAAGTATCTTTAATCTTTGTACTCCCTGAATCCAGATATCAAATCCTTTAAGGTCTTAGGATTATACTTATTGAATCCTTCCTCATCCACAAACACATAATCGTAATGAATATCAGATTGTGCCTTGTTAATATCCACGCACCACTCACACAACCGTTTCATCTTTAATGGTACATCAATGTCTTCAAGTCCTTTAGTTTCAACAATCACAACCGAATTCAAAGAACATTTGATAATAAAATCAGGATAATAATTTGAGATGTTGCCATCGGCATTGACATAATCAATCTGGAAATGCACCGCCATATAATTTTTTACATACGAGATAATATCGTCACATTCCTCAAGGAAAGATGCAAATTGTAATTCCAGATGACTGTCTCCAATAACCTTGTTAAAAATACTTTTCTTTGGAACAATATAGCCTTGTTCCTTAACAATAAACGGACGTGTTTTCCTGAGTTTAATA
>DAOWNP010000339.1 GCA_030642545.1 Desulfobacteraceae bacterium
GTGCCTATTTGTGGAAGTTATTTCATCCACATTCCTTACTAACTTTCAATAACATGATTTTTATAAATATTTACAGCATTTTTGTATCTTGATGTTGGTGAATTTTAAAAAAGGAAATTTATAATGTATGATTTTATTAAAAGTAAAATAGATGAACATATAAATATTATAACTTTATTAAATAATGACAAAGGTTTTATTGAAAATATATTAAAAATTTCAAATATTTTAACAAAAGCATTTAAATCAGAAAAAAAATTGCTTATATGCGGTAATGGAGGCAGTGCCGCTGATTCCCAACATATTGCAACTGAGTTTGTAAGCAGATTTTTATTGGAAAGAAAAGCAATAGATGCTGAAGCTTTGACTGTGAATACATCTACTCTTACAGCTATTGGAAATGATTATTGTTTTGATAAAGTTTTTTCAAGGCAGGTGGAGTCAAAAGGGAAAAATGGTGATATCCTTCTGGCAATTTCGACAAGTGGTAATTCAAAAAATATTATTGAAGCAGTTAAAGCTGCTAAGGCTATTGGAATGAAAATTGTTGGATTTACAGGAAATGTCACAGGGACTTTACTTTGCCAGTTGTCAGATTATTGCGTGTCGGTTCCATCAAATTCTACAGCAAGAATTCAGGAAGCACATATTCTTATAGGACACATTATTTGCGAAATTGTAGAAAAAGAGTTTGTAAAATAATTTTTTTTAAGCTCCAATAAAAAAGCGGGAATGACTGCCTAATATTTTTTTTAGAATTAAGCAGATAAATAGTGTTATAAAGATAACAGTAATCACAAAAAAAACAGATAAAGGTAATATAAAATAAGAGGCTTTTGAGCAGGCATTATAATACCAAAACTTAATATAACTGTTTTTAACTAAAATATGTATAAAATAAACAGCAAAGCTGTATTTGGCAAAACAGTTTAATATAGCAATGTTTTTATTTTCAAATTTCATTAACAGGATTATAGTTAGAAAACATATGGATATTTTTTGGATATAAAAAACAGATTCTGTAATATTAATCCAGCTCAGATAATAAGCCTCACCTTTTAAAAGCAGAAGGATACCTGTTGATATAATTACAAGAGTAATTAATAAATGTGTGTTATTTTTTATGATAGATATAACATTTGAATAATTCATTGCTGTATAAATCCCCAATATATATATTGGAGTAAAATATATATATTGACCTATGCTTATTTCTCTTCCTGTTCTTGAACCAAGCAGTGGGAAAAAACATCCTATAAACACTATTTTTAAAAAAAATTTTTTGGGGATTTTAAGCAGAAGAGGGCTTATGAGAAAAATTAGAAATATAAATGGGATATACCAGTATTGAACCTGTGCATTCCCAAGAATACATGTTCTGATTAAAGTTTTTAAAAAAAAATTTATTGAAAGTTCATACTTAGTAAATAATGGGATATTATTTATTATTAAAATAAAGCATGACATAAAAATGTAAGGCGAAATAACATTAAATAGTTTGTTTTTGTAGTACTTCCATATTTTAAAATTACAAGAGAGGTAGTAAAATAAAAAACCTGAAATAAAAATAAAATATATAGTACTTCCGTGAAACATTACTTCCCTGAAAATGTTTATAAAGTCTACTGTCTGTTGGTTTTTAAATTCATATGGAACATACCAGATATGAGCAATAATAATATTAATTATTGCAAACCCCCGAAAATAATGTATATGCTTTAAAAATTTTTTTTGTATTATTTTATTATCCATATCTTTAATAATAATTTTTTAAAAAAAGAATTTTAATTTTCTTTGTATAAAATTTACTTTTTATTATTAATAGTAAATTAAGTCAATAGAAAAAATATATGAGAATATTAAAAAAAATATTAATTGCAGTATTTGATTTTTGGAAGTAGTACTCTCTTTTTTCTATTAATATATAAAAAAACATAATATTGACAAACTGTTTTTTATGGGGTTATTTATATGAATTTTAAAGGAAAAAATGTATAGAACTTAAGATAAAGATTTTGAATGTATTATTTGGTTGTAGGAGTATTACAATACTTATGCCTTTTTTATCCCTGATACTGTTCCAAAATCATTATCTTAAAGTCTATAGGAGTGTTGTGTATATATTATCTTAAATTTTTTATCTTAATTATAATAGAGAAGGTGTGCAATGAATACTATAAATCAGGAACAAAAGATAGATTTTACTGTTGATAAAAATAATTTATATAAAGAAGAAGCAATTACCGATCTTAAGGTTGCTTCATTAAGACAATTGTTACCTATAAATGTAGATGGGACAAAAGATGAAACCAGAGATGCTATATATATAGGCCATACTCAGCTTCTTTCACCACAGGGTCCTATTCCCATTCAATCTAAAATGGCAGCAAAAAATTTAAAAGAAGCGATTGATGAATTTCCTCATGCTATGCAGCAGGCTCTTGCCCAAGTTGTTGAAGAAGTAAAAAAGCAGCAGCAAGTTCAAAAACAAAACGAGTCACGGATTATTATACCTGGAAGATAAAAAAGTAAAATTAAATTAATAGCTTTGAAAAATTCTAAGTTTTAAATTTATTAATATTACAGGTTATTACAAAAAAGAGAATTCATATAAATTTCTTATTTATATCAGCCTGTACAAAAAAACAGAAGGGTGCTTTGTGTATATTTCTAAAAATATTTATAAATTATTCTGCTGTGTTTTTATTTTACTGATTCTATTTTCCGGCTGTTTTGCTGAAAAAAAAATAAATTTACGCGACATAAA